>JAIOIK010000144.1 GCA_019912545.1 Ignavibacteria bacterium
GCCTTCTACTACCATCTTAACTGCTGATATCTTAAAATCCTTGTCAAATGTACGTCTGTTTCTTTTCTCTTCCACGGGTATATTCCTTTCTTTTACGAATATACACCTTAATTTTTTGTCTACAAAATCGAGGTCACTTCATTAAACATATATGGTCAATTAGGTGATGGCACATATATTAGCCGTACTTCTCCAGTAATTATTGGTAATGCAAATGACTGGGATAATATAGCACCCGGTTTGACACACACTATAGCCTTAAAAACAAATGGCTCTTTATGGTGTTGGGGCAATAATGAATTTGGACAGTTAGGTGATGGATCTAACCAAAGTAAATCTTCGCCAGTTCAAATTGGCAATGCTAATTGGGTGTCGATATCAGCAGGTAGCAACCATAGCATGGGCGTAAGATCAGATGGCAGTCTATTTTGCTGGGGCAATAATCAAGTTGGGCAACTGGGTGACGGTACAACTATTAACAGTCTGGTCCCGAAACAGGAAATTACGTATTCTGTCTCATGGACATCCGTTGCAGCAGGTGAAGGTTATTCAACAGGCATAAAAAGTGATAAGACTTTATGGGTCTGGGGCTCAAATGGGTCTGGGCAATTAGGTATCGGAAATCACGACGGAAAACTCACGCCTGTCCAGGTTCCATAAAGCTATTTATCAAAAAAACTATGCCAAGTAAAAATTTTAGAGTTATGAAAATATCACTTTTTCTAATCTTTGCAATTTTCTTCGGCTGCTCAAAGCAGGAAAAGACCGCAAGCCAAAATGCTGATAGCGTGAAAAACGCCGGCAGCACAACGGCGGGAGATGTCAAGCAAACGGACCAAACAACCAGCCAGCCAGTTAAAGTAAAAGAATACAAAAAAGGCGAACCGATTGAGCTGTATGATTTAATATACATGCTTTTGCCGAATGAAGGAGAGACCACTGAGGTGTTTGCATGGGAAACGGGTAATGATATAAAACCAATAAAATGGGAGAAAGATAAACACTGTTGGGATGGAAAATGCAGCAAGAATGGAACCGCAAAAGTTATTATAGACGGCAAAAATACTCAGGCAGATGGTGACTGGTATATAAGCCTGAATGGTAAAGAAAATGGACCTGGTTTTAACTGGTTCAGCATTGGTTTCGGTTTTGATAGCCACGGAATAGGTGGCGGTGATGTTGACTGTGAAGAATCCCTCAAATTGGATTACTTCTTTGCTGCAAAGAATGTTACTTCTATTCTATTAGAAAACCATAAATGCAGCGCTGGTTCCGGCTGGGCAGTTTATGAAGTTAGTTTTCCCGGAAAGAGAATTTTTTGGATTAAAATAATGATTGACAGTGGTTCAAAAATCGGCGACTTGTCATTAGTTTGTTTCTTTAATAAAGAAGACCTAAAAATGGGCTTTTGAATTTATAAAGTATCATATAAAACAAACCAAAATATGAAAAAGCTAATCTTGTTGACTTTAGTAATTTTCCTTGGCTGCTCTAAGCAGGAGAAAACCGAAAACAATAGTGTTGACAGCGTAAAAAAATCCGATAGCACTAAAGAAAATATTTCACAAACAACACAATCCACAAGCAGCCCAACCAAAGATTCAGTTCCGGTACCCAAACAAACTGATGAAGAAATCATCAGGGAGGCAACAAACGGGGTTTATACCAAAAAATCAGGGTTCATTGCAGAGGATTACGGAAAGCAGGATTATAGTGCCGAAGTAATAGATCTAAACGAAGACGGGCAAAAGGAAGTATTTATTGAGCTATCCGGCGGTGGGTGGCCAAAGGGTTTTTATACTTTGTATATTAAAAAGGATGGCAAGTGGTACAAAGAATTTGAATGTATGGGTTCATATTCTATCCGATCAGAACGGACAAACGGCTATCTGGATCTAAGTTTAAATGCAGCAGTTGGCAATGATAAGAGCCGTGCAAAATGGAACGGCAAAAGATATGTTGATGAAAGGGGCAAGAAGCCTTGTGATTTTTAGTCAGAGCCTCATAAAAAAAGTTGTGCCTTTTCTGGGAGGTGCGGTTTAAGTTGAAAAAATATCTTAAACCACTTAACATTCTAATTTACGGCTACCGGCTTGTCGCAAGTATTAAAAAGTTGAAAATTGAGTAATCTAAATGGATATCTATTTGAATTATGACTAAGAAATGGGAATATAAAATGTTTTCAGATGTGATTCCCGGCGGCGGGGAAAGGAGCTATGATTTTACAACATCCTTTTCGGAAATGACTCTCAATGATCTGGGCTCTCAGGGTTGGGAATTAGTATCAGTCACACCCGAAGTAGCTAACTGGAGAAATCCAATGACTACAACTCTGCTATGGGTATTCAAACGCCCCTTAGAAAAATAATTACATATCATCACATTCCTTTTCCATTGAAAACTATCCCTGCAGAAATTAACTTACACTGATGAAAATTCTTAAAACAGGAAGCTACCTCGGAGCAGCGAAGAAGACTCTCAATGTTAACGGACTAATTGTATCCGATACCGAGTACCGCAACAAAACCCATTTCCCCACCCACTGCCATGAAAATCCTTACTTTGCATTTGTGCTTAAAGGCGGATATGATGAAACTAATAAGCATGATAAATCTCGTCACACTACAGGTAACGTTGTCTTTCACAACAGGCACGAAAAACACTCGAACGAAAACTTTACGCCATACAGCCGCATACTCAATCTGGAATTGACCGAGAAGTGGCTTAAGTATCACGATATAAATCCCGGTGAGGTCGAAAATATCTCTGCGATTAATGAAAAAAATATTGAGCCCTTCGCTTCGAAGTTACTCTTTGAATCAATTTATTCCGATCACTATTCTGAATTGTCTATTGACGCACTTGCCGTTGAAATTCTTGAGGGTTTACTTAGTTCATCCAATACTTCCGTAAATAATTCGCCTGCGTGGGCCTCAAAAATAAAGGAGTACTTAAGTGATAACGATGATGTTAAAATTTCTTTGACGGATCTCTCTATGCACACGGGTATGCATTCAGTTCATATTAGCCGCGCCTTCAGTAAATATTTTAAGATGAGCTTTGGAGATTACATAAGAAAACAAAAAGTTCAAAGGTCGCTTGCACTTTTGCGGCGAAAAGATTTTTCCATCACACAAATAGCCCATGACTCAGGCTTCGCAGATCAAAGCCATTACACCCGCATATTCAAACGCTTCAAAGGCATCACTCCCGCCCGCTACCGCACTATGATAATGATAAGTAATTAATTTAGCGTAAGGTGTTAATGTTAATCTTGAATTCTGCTGTAAGCAGAATGAAATCCGCCTACTGGCGGATGTAATCTGCAATCTGTTAATTTGCAATCTATGAATGCCACCCATGTTTCAGCTCTTTATTTTTTTCTTCATGTTTTATTATCGCAATTATTCCGCCGATGCTTACGGTCACAATACCGATCAGCGTCAACAAGTCCGGCACATGACCGAAAAGCCACCAGTCGAGCAGTCCCACAAATATCACAACAAAATAGTTGAACGGACTTAACTTTGCAGGCTCTGCATGCTTGTATGAATATTGCTGCATAAATAAATACGAAACCAGAAGCACCCCGCTTGCAAGGCTGTATAGCCATCCTTCAATCGGTGGATTCGACCAAAAGATAATTCCAACAGGCAGCGATATTACAAAAGCCGTAAGCGCGAAGTAGAAGATTATCGTCTTAAATCCATCGGATTTAGTTATCACGCGCATTGCAACGTAGCCAAGCGCAAGCGATATCCCCGATGCCAGCCCGATAAGATCACCCGGTTTAAACAATGAGCCGTCGGGCTTAATGATAAGCACAATTCCAATAAATCCAATCAGCACTCCAAGCCAGATGCGTCTATCTACAGCATCTTTAAGCCAGATCATGCCGATTATCGGAATAAATATCGGCGCTGTGTTCTGTAACAGCGAAGCATCAACCATTGGTATTTCTGCCATTGCAATTGCAAAGCAGAAAAACGATGTGACTCCCGCCGCTCCGCGCACTATCTCCATTTTCAAAATACCTGAATGCACATTGCGGAATTTCTCCTTCGCGCTTATTATTAATGCCAGGGCAAATGCCGCCGTGTACTGCATAAAGACTATCCACCCAAGGTGTGCCCCCGTTTTTCCGGCAAGCTTAACGCAAACGGCTATGAGCGAAAGAAAAAAAAGTCCTGTTAACGCTGATATGACTCCTTTTGCAACTGATCTATTTCCCATATATAAGAGCGCAAAATATATTATTACATTAAAACAAAAAAGCCCGTTAAGTTAACGGGCTTTGAAACCGACCTGTGAACAAGGGGTTACAACCCCCTGTTCGAAATTCATGCTGGATCTCTGATGATTGCCTCGCTATTTACTATAGTGACATTTGTCCCCTGACTATTTTTTAAGTTTTTTGACAGTATTAAGGTTGTTATGCAATTTAATATATTGTTTCACAACATTCAAAGTCCTTCCTGTTATTGATACTATTGCAGATGCATCCAGTCCT
>JAIOIK010000145.1 GCA_019912545.1 Ignavibacteria bacterium
AACATGCTGCTCAACAGGAATTACTAGCGAATGATAGAAAAAACGGTTACAATAGTCAACAAAGCAGGAATGCACACCAGGCCTGCTTCGGCGCTTGTAAAAATTGCTTCAAAGTATAAATCAGATTTCTATATTGTAAAAAACGGATTCAGGATAAACGGAAAGAGTATTATTGGAGTAATGACACTTGCTGCCGAGCAGGGCTCGAACGTTACTTTAAGTTTTGAAGGTATAGATGAAGAAAAAGCGGCAGAGGAAGTAATCAAATTTTTTGAAGACGGATTTGGCGAATTGTAATCAATCAAAGTAATTGAATGCCCGCAAAAGAAGAAATAATATTTAAGGGACTTGCAGCGTCAAAGGGTATATCCATTGGCAAGCCATTTCTATACAGGGCAGAGGTCCCCAATTACAATATGGATCTCCCTGAAGGCGGGAGCATCATTGCTGAGAAAGAAATTGACGACTATGAAAATTCAATAGCACAGTCAATTAAAGAGTTGAACAAAATATTTACCCTTGCAAAAGAAAAACTCGACGACAAGAATCTCCTCATTTTCGAAGCTCAGCTCAGTTTCCTATTCGACGATTTTCTGCATGCAAAAGTCAAACAGAGGATAGTTAACGAAAAGAGAACTGCATTTGAAATATTTAAAGATGAGATCAAGAATCTGGAGAATGCAATTCTTGCCTCAGGAGATGATTATATGCGCGAGAGAATAAATGATGTAGAAGATATGAAAAACCGCGTTCTGAGAAATTTGTTAAAAGGAAGGCTTGTTTCAAAGATCACCGAAAACTCAATAGTCATTGCAAAAAACCTTACACCTGCAGATACAATTTTATTCAGCAGCCGCAGTATGCTTGGAATTGCAACAGATCTTGGCGGAATAAACTCACATGTTTCAATTATATCCCGTTCTTTGAATATTCCAGCAGTTGTCGCTTTGAAAGATGTTTCTTTCAAAATTAACCAGGATGATCTGCTTATCATTGACGGGTATAAAGGATTGCTTATAAAAAATCCTTCCACCGAAACAATTGCAAAGTACGAAAGACAGATCGCTAAGAACCGCAGGTTTGAAAAGAAACTCGAAGAGCTTGAAAAACTGCCAAGTACTACCAAAGACGGCAAAGAAATAAGGCTTTCTACAAATCTGGAGTTTAATAATGAGGTTGATTATGTTGTAACCCATTTCGGATGTGATGTAGGGCTTTACCGGACAGAACATCTCTTTCTGGAAGCGGGTGACTTCCCAAGCGAGGAAGACCAGTACAATCAATATAAATTCCTTGCAGAGCATATTTACCCGGGTATTGTAACAATAAGAACATTTGATATAGGCGGAGATAAGATACTGCCGGATGCACAAAAAGAATTGAATCCTTTTCTGGGCTGGCGTGGGATCAGGATCTGCCTCGATAAAAAGGATGTATTTATAGCCCAACTCAGAGCTATCCTTAGGGCATCTGCCGGAGGTAATATTAAGATCATGTTCCCGATGATCTCCGGGGTTGAAGAAGTCATCAAAATAAAATCACTTCTTGAAGAAGCAAAATCCCAGCTAAAGAAAGAGCATATCAGATATGATAAGAATATCAAGATCGGAATTATGGTTGAAGTGCCATCTGCTATATTGATAGCTGATGAACTTTCAAAGCTGGTCGATTTTTTCAGCATCGGAACCAACGATCTTGTACAGTATGCCCTTGCAGTAGATAGAGACAGCAGCCTTGTATCAGAGCTATACGAGAAATTTCATCCCGCCGTGCTCAGATTGATTGATATGCTTGTAAAGAGCGCAGATAAAAACGGTATCCAGGTTAGTGTTTGCGGAGAAATGGCTTCAGACCCGCTTGGAAGCCTGCTGCTCATTGGACTTGGTGTAACTGAGTTAAGCGTTGAAGCCGCTTCCTATTTGAGGATAAAAAGACTCATCAGGCTTGTTAATCATGATAGTGCGCGGAATATTTCGGCTAAGATCTTAACTATGGATACGGCAAAAAAAATAAAAGATTACATTGAAGAGTGTTTTAATAAAAATATTGGCGAAAAATTATTAAGAGATGATCACTAAAGCAGAAATAAACGCAATTGACAGCAAAAATATGTTTGAGGTACTGGAAAATTTTCCGGCACAGCTTAAACATGCATTTGATATTGGAAGTAAAACAGAAATTCCTTCTTACCTGAAAGATGTCAGTAATATCATTATTACCGGGCTTGGAGGTTCTGCAATTGGCGGAGATCTGTTAAGGAGCTTTCTTCAGTATGAGATCAGGGTTCCAATTCAGGTAAACCGTAACTACTTTCTTCCCTTTTATGCCGGAAAAAATACTCTCGTAATTTGCTCAAGCTATTCCGGAGAAACTGAGGAAACGCTTTCTGCATATAATGATGCAAAGAGCAGGGGATGCATGATCGTTTGTGTTTCATCAGGCGGTAAACTCTCTGTTATTGCCGGTAGTGACGGGAATCTGGTTGTAAATGTCCCAAAAGGCTACCAGCCCAGGTGTGCGCTCGCATTTTCATTTATTCCCATGTTGATGCTGCTGGTAAAAGCAGGGATCGTAAAGGAAAGAGATGAAGAGATAAATTCTTTGATCGATTTAATGAAGCTTAAATCAGCATCATACATTTCTTTTGATAGAAATACTGCAATTGATACTGCCGGCCATATCTCTGGCAGGATACCCGTCATATACTCATCAAATGATCTGCTTGATATTGTCAATTTGCGCTGGCGCGGTCAATTGGCGGAAAATGCCAAAAGTCTGGCATTTGGCAATTACTTTCCTGAACTAAACCACAATGAAATAGTTGGGTGGCAGGAAAATTCAGAAATTTTGAGTAAATTTGCAGTACTGTTCCTTAAAGATAGAGAAGATAATCCAAGACTACTTAAACGGCTTGAAATTACAAAAGAAATAATTAGGCCGTACAGGGGAATTGATATTGTCATCGAATCTGAAGGCACTTCAAAGCTTGAGAGAATTTTTGATCTTGTGTATCTTGGCGACTGGGTGAGTTACTATCTTGCAATATTAAACAAAGTTGACCCGTCACCAATTGAAAAAATTAATATTCTTAAAAATAAATTAATGGAGAATTGATCCGTGTGGATTGAATTACTGATCACTACTATTAAAATCGCGACCGTTATCACTGTACTTCTGATCTCTGTTGCTTATGCTGTTTACGCAGAGCGGAGAGTTTCTGCATTTATGCAGAACCGGTATGGACCTAACAGGGTTGGTTATCAAGGATTGCTGCAGTCATTTGCAGATGTTATCAAGCTTGTTTTTAAAGAGAACATTGTACCCGAAAAGGCTAATAAAGCAATCCACACTCTTGCACCAATGATTTCTATCTTTGTAGCTTTAACAACAATTGCCGTCGTTCCTTTCGGTTACAAGATCGAACTTTTCGGCAAAGTAATTTCTCTGCAGATAACTGATGTAAACATTGGAGTTCTTTACATACTTGCACTAACGTCGCTTGGCGTTTACGGAATAACTCTTAGCGGCTGGTCTTCAAATAGTAAATACTCTTTATTTGGGGGGATACGTTCCAGCGCGCAGATGATAAGTTATGAGCTTTCGATGGGACTTGCCGTAGTTGGCATAGTTCTGATAACCGGATCATTAAGCCTGCAGGATATTGTGCTTCAGCAGTATGGATGGAAATGGAACCTTGTACTTCAGCCGCTTGGATTTATCATTTTCCTTGTGGCATCTTTTGCGGAAACTAACCGCTCACCATTTGATCTGCCGGAAGCAGAGCCTGAGCTTGTAGGAGGGTATCATACCGAGTATTCCAGCATGAAGTTCGCTTTGTTTTTCCTTGCAGAATATGCTAACATGATTGTTGCTTCAACTGTAATCACAACATTATATCTTGGCGGATGGCAATTTCCGTATTTGCAGAATTTCGGTTTGCCTCGTATGGTCTTGAGCATTCTGCAGGTACTAGTATTCTGCTCAAAGGTTGCATTCCTTGTATTCTTCTTTATTTGGGTACGCTGGTCGATTCCCAGATTCAGGTATGACCAGTTAATGAACCTTGGCTGGAAAGTTATGTTACCGCTTTCTATACTGAATATTATTGTAACTGCAATCGTTGTTTCTGTGTTAAAGTAATCAAGTAAAACTAGTTAAAACATTAAAAATAAGATGAAGAAAATCATTATTTTATCAGTCCTGTTATTTGCGTTTATGATCTCCGGAACTGGTTTCTCCCAGGGATACGATTTTAATCTTGAAGATATTGATGGCAACAGTGTTAAGCTTTCTGAGCTGCTTAAAAAAGGCCCTGTATTTTTGCAGTTCTGGGCTACATGGTGCGTACCCTGCAAAGAAGAAATGAAAGTCCTTAACGAGCTTTGGGGAAAATATAAAGATTCCGGTTTTGTATTTGTTGCCTTGAGTACAGATGACCAAAAATCAATTTCAAAAGTTAAGCCATATATTGAATCCAAGAGTTACAAATTCACTGTTTTGTATGATACCGATAAGAGTGTTTTCAGCAACTATGGCGGCCAGGACCCGCCGTTTTCGATTTTTTTAGACAGGAATGGAAATGTGTTCAAATCATACTCGGGTTATATGGCGGGAGATGACGCTAAACTTGAAAGTGATATTAATGAAGCATTAAAGATAGGAAAGAATTGAAATGCTGAATATCAAGGGGGCAGTAAAATTAGCAGCAGTAATTTTATTCTTTGTTTCAGGATTTATATACTCTCAGCCAAAGCTAAATATCAAAGTATCAGCATCAAATATACTTAGATACGGTAATGGCAAGGAAACAAGTGTATCCGGAGAGGACTCAAAGAAGTATTTCGAAGAGCTTGCTGATGTAAGGCTGTTTGTAAATGATTTTCTTGCTGGCGTGCGTTATGAATATGATGATCCGATCGAGTTCGGAAAAAGCCTGAAAGGAATATCAAGGAGATTTCTGGAGTTCAAAAAGGACGATTTTACTGTAAGGGCAGGAAATTTTTATGAAGTATTTTCAAGCGGGTTGACTTTGAATGCATTTGAAAGCCGCCCTATAGGGTGGAATACTGAGTTTGACGGCGGCAAATTCAATTACAAAACTACATTCGGCAAAAAAGGGAAGATTAAATTTGACGGGACTATCCTTGGCGGCGGAATGAACTTCACAGATATTAGCGATACCTCAAGAGTTGAAGAATACTCCATACGCGCAGGTAATTTTTCAGTCTCACCATTCAAACCGCTGATAATTGGCGGGTCATACCTATATACTGAAGGCAAGATTCCGACTGGAAACATCATCACAGATATCTCAGCTGAAATTTTTGAAGGGAATCTGGGGTTAAGCCATAAGGGTTTTAATTTGTTTGTATCCTATGCCAATAAAGTCACGATCTCAGAGCCTAATTCTGTTTACTCACAATCAAAGGCTCCAAGGGGAGACGGCGCTTATGGCTCGCTTTCATATACAAGGGAGGGATTCGGCATTACGGTAGATTACAAGAATTACCGATTTAACGTTGTTACTCCTGATAACCGGAGCTCAACTGATCCATTTAAATCACTCCCTTTTCAGAATGCTCCATCATGTATAAAAGTTTATTCTTCCACCCTGCTTTCTAGGTTCCCGCATAATGTTGATTTTAATGATGAAGTGGGCTGGCAGGTAGATGCATTCTATTCACCTAATGATAAGCTTACTCTTAATGCCAATGCGTCGCTCACAAGCCGGCATTATGATTACAGGGATATTGATACTTCTATTTATACTAAGTACGAAAGAATTGAAAGAAGCTCGGCTTTTTTGCCTTCAACCAAGAACGAATTTTCTCCTTATTGGGAATTATTCCTAGAGGCTGAGTATTATGTAAACAAGAATCTGAAAACAAAGCTCGGTGTATCACGCAAGACTAATATTCTGTATAGTATCGTTGATCCTAACGCCACAGATATCGTCCGTGCGACTACAATTCCTCTTGAAGTTCAATATACTTTCGGAAAGGTATATGGCGTGAAGCTGAATGCTGAATTCCAGTCTGCTTATAACAGCTTAAGAGCAGGTGAGAAGAACTTCTGGAGCCAGCTTACTACATTAAGCATATCAAGGTCGCCTAATCTTATTATATCAGGAACTGTTGAATCAACAAACGATGAGGAAGATCCTTCGGGTAAAAAGTTGTGGGCAAAGGGCGAGCTAACGTTCAAATTCTCATCATCAAATACTATAATGCTCTCATACGGAAGTGAAAGAGGCGGTCTGCAGTGTTCAAGCGGTATCTGCCGTTATGTTAATCCTTTTAATGGTTTCCGCTTAACGTTAATAAATAATTATAATTAAGATGAAATATATCTCTATACTGGTTTTAGCCTTAATAATCTCTGCTGCTGCAATGCTGAACGGATGTGAAAGTAATGATGTTGCAGGCACTTCGGTTTGCGTTACATTGCCGGTGAATAAAAAAGGATTACTGGAATTCTTCACAAATGCCGGTTGCAATCCGTGTATTGCCGCGCATAACTATCTGGATGAGATAAGCGAAAGTACTTATGATACCAGCCTGATAATTATCAGCTATCACACAAGGTATCCTTATCCTTTTGATTCACTCTATCGCGCTAATATCTCCAATAACCAGGGAAGAAGCGATTATTACGGAATTGGATTCACTCCGCAAGGGAGACTGGACGGCGTTAACACAGGACAGTTTTCGGCAGAAAACTGGGGATGCCAGATCAACCAGGAACTTAATACTCAGGAACATTTGAAGATTACCTTATCAAAGCAGTTTGATCCTAACATAGATTCAGGCTCAGTAACAGCTGTTGTAACACTCGTAAATGCACTGCCTGCTAATGATAATGTAATTCATTTTGTGATAACTGAAAATAACATTTCATATATTACTTCACCTAACGGAATAACAAACCCGAATCATGTAATGAGAAATATGATAACGGGCAATGGCGGAGAGACGATCAGCGTTGGCTCCGGTGTAACGGTTACAAAATCTTTCGGAATTGCACCTAACTGGAATGAAGATGAATGTTACATAATAGTTTTTGTTCAGAATCCAACAACTAAACAGGTATTCGGAGTTGAAAAGATAAAGGTTAATTGATTTAATTCTATTGAATCTTATCAAAAGAGCGCCTTCGGGTGCTCTTTTTTGTTTATGGGAATAAATAGCTTTTTTAGTGATTCAAATGAGTGAAATATAAGTTAGATTTGTTTATAATAAATATGTTCATGCACATCAGAAAATCCGGATTTTGCGTATTGCTAATATTCACTATACTTACTCTGCTTACGTCAAATTCTAGCGGGCAGGATAGAGTTAATGGCATTACTATTGACGGAGTGAATAATCTGAATAATATTGTAAGCTCAATAAGCAGACACAAAGTAAGGATCACAACCCGTATAGTTTTTGATGAATGGCAGCCGGCAAGCGATTACACAAATGCAGTAAACAGAATTGATACTGTAAGCGATATAATGGGGGAGATCCTTGACAGTTACTATATGAATGCTTATTCAGTTCAGCAGTTCAAGGATAGAGTTGATGAGTATGTTTCTGCATTTGGAAGCAAAGTTGATATCTGGGAAATAGGAAATGAAGTGAACGGTGAATGGCTGGGAAACAGGGATTCAGTCTTAGCAAAAATTATGTACGCCTACAAAAGAGTTAAAAAAATGGGTTACAGAAGCGCGGTAACTCTGTATTACAATAAAAATTGCTGGGAAAACCCGCAAAATGAAATGTTCCGCTGGCTGAGTGAAAGTCTTCGTGATCAAAGAAAGTTTGAACCGGACTATGTATTTGTTTCGTATTACGAAGATGACTGTAATAATCTTCAGCCCAATTGGCAGCAGGTATTTGATAGCCTCCACACATTATTTCCGAACTCAAAGCTTGGAATTGGCGAGTGTGGTACAATGCATGCCTCCAGAAAAGCGGAATATATAAACAGGTATTATAAAATGAATATTACTACTCCAAACTATGTTGGGGGATACTTCTGGTGGTATTACAGGCAGGATTGTGTTCCGTGGAATACTAAACCGCTTTGGCAGGTTTTGGAAGATGCGATGAATACCAATGATGGCATAAGAGACGGGGATTCTTATTGAAGATTAAGTACGTCAAGATTTTTAAATTTGATTAGCCACGGGCTTCAAAGTTTATGGTCAATCAATAATGTGATAATTATATTGAGTAGCACCGCTCTTTAGAGCGGTGCTACTCAAGAAACAAATGATTTTAAAAATGTGAGAAACTCCATAATATTATTTGATTAGCCCCGCTCTAAAGAGTCTGTCTCAAAACTTATTA
>JAIOIK010000146.1 GCA_019912545.1 Ignavibacteria bacterium
GACCATTCAATTCCTACATAATTTTGATATTTTGTCGTATCTTCGTGTATCATTTGGGGCTCCTTTCTTCTTTTTAATGTGTGAAAATTAATTTAACTTAATTTTCTGAAGATTGGGAGCCCTTTGTTAATTTACCGACAACCTAGAATTTAGCAGCAAACCGGTTGTTCTATGTAATTAAATGTAGGCTCAAGCATTGCCTTGAATTTTTTCCATTTTTCGGGATTGAGGCAATAACAAATTGAATTCCCTTCGATGTTCCCCTGGATCAATCCCGCATTCTTAAGCTCTTTAAGATGCTGTGATACAGTTGCCTGTGCAAGCGGAATAACCTCAACTATACTTCCGCAAACACAGCTAGCCTGTGTAGATAGATATTTTATGATTGCAACCCGTGCAGGGTGACCCAAAGCTTTAGCAAAAGCTGCAAGTTCGTTTTCTTCTGCAGTAAAATTATCCGTTTTAGATAGTCCCATATTCTTTCTTCATTGTCTTATTGCAATATTACGATAAAGAACTCAACAAGAAAAGGGATAAATTTATCCCTATTCAATTCTATATGTATGTGTAACCTTTGCGAAAAGGTTTATTCTATTTGCACTTCATTTTAATCTGAAAGCTTGCTTATCCATTCGTTAATCTTTAATCTGATTTCGTCTCTGACCCCGATTGTCTTACTTAGCTTTTCTTCATCACTCCCTTCAAAAACAGATGGATCAGGAAAGCTCCAGTGCAAAGTATTTTTCACTCCAGGGAAGATGGGACATCTCTCAGCACTTGCTTCATCACAAACAGTGATAACATAACTGTAAAATCTGCCCTCTTTAAAAAAATCAAATACTTTCTTTGTTCTGTTCGCAGATATATCAATTCCGATTTCGCTCATTGCTTTAACAGCAAATGGATTGAGTTTACCTGTTTCAAATCCGGCGCTTTCTGCATAGAATCTATCACTGTAAAAGTGATTCAAAATAGCTTCGGCCATCTGGCTACGCGCACTGTTATGTATGCATACAAATAATACTCTGAGTTTACCCATTTCCTGAACTATTCAATTAGTGTAGTCTTGCCGGCTTCAATTTCTACTCCGAATTCTACAGATTTTGAATCTTTATCCCTTGACTTGATATAATATATACCCTCTTGCAGCGAAACTGTCACAGGTCCCAGCTTTGAGCCCGATACTTTCTTAACTAATTCACCTTTTTCGTTATATATCCTGTAAGGCAGGTATTGCTTTGTATCAAAAATGTCTTTTTTAGTCCATTCCCAATTATTTTCGATTTTCAGGAATCCAACCGTAGGCTTAATAATTTTGATCTCTTCAGTATGTGTTTGATTACTCTGCTGAGTATAAACACTGTTTGTCCCAAAAATGAAAATTGAAATGACAACTAAAATTGCCATTAGTAAATTAGTGATTGATCTCATAATCTTAAATTAGTTAATTTTAAATTTGTTAAAATTAACGTTTAAGTGTTACAAAATTGTTAAGAATTCAATACGTAAGAGTTAATTCTCAAAAGGCTAAAATAAAAAGGCAGGTCTTTTCGCAACACTGGGATTGTCACTACTAAGAACGAAAGGTACCCTAACTACCTATCTCCTGCCAATTACAAAATTACTTTATTTCTTATGTTTATGCTCTTTCAGCAAGCTCAGCTTCCTTACATACATCGGATTTGTTCCGCAGCAGCCGCCGATAATTCTAACTCCTAAAGACTTCCATCTCTTAGCGAAGTTGAAATAATCATCCGGCGAAACGGTTTTGCGCATTGGGTCACCCTCTTTGTAATTCGGGTCGCCTATATTTGCGTAAGCACAAAGCGGCAAGTCTGTCAATTGTTTTAAGTGATTAACCACATGCTCAACTAAAAATGGATGAATACAGTTTACCGATACTGCTGACGGTGAAAATTTATTGATGATACTCATTGCCTCACTTATCGGCTCGCCTGAGAACAACTCTTTGTCGTTCCTGGGTGTAAAACTGATTATGTAATCAAGTCCCGATGTATGAAGCTGATTAAGTACTGCCGATATTTCGCGGATATTGGTTAGCGTTTCAGCAAGCAGCAAATCACATCCTGCATCAACCAGATTTTTGATATGCTCGTTATGCTCAGTAGAAAGTGTATCGGTATCGGGAGTCAGGTCAGGACGATAACTGTCTTCTAGTGGGGCTATACATCCTGCAACTAGCACCGGGGCTGTATCTTCATCAGAGGCAATCATTACAGCATCTTTGGCAAGATCAACGGCATCCTGCGTGAAATGGCGTGCAGTATCTGCATAACTCATATCTTTGTATTGATAACCGGCTTTTTCAAAAGTGCGCCTTTGAGTACGGAAAGTATTTGCAGTAACAATATCCGCGCCGGTATCAATGTTATCAATGTGGATATGCCTTATCAGGTCAGGCCTGTCAATCAGCGCTTTTGCGCTCCATAGAGGAAGTGAAACATCGCTTCCCCTAGCCATAAGTTCAGTGCCCATAGCTGAATCAAGTATAACTGTTCTTCCGGTATCGAGCAGATCGTTTAATGCGCCCATAATACAAATAGTGATTTAGTGAAATTGTGAAATAGTGAAGTTGGATCAATTAAACAATAAAACAAACTATCTACTCATCGAAACAAGCTCAGCAATTACCGGGGCAAAAGCCTTCTCAGCTTTCAGCCTGTTGTTCAGCTTATCATCTTCGGAAATTTCGCTTAATCTATCGGCAACAAGCTCCCTTGTTATCATTCCAAAAGCTGCACATCTCATTTCCGAATGCACTACGGCTATATTTTCAGGCACGAGCGAATAACCCAGAACATCTGCGCCAATATCACGGTAAAACCGGCATTCAGCTTCTGTTTCAGTTTCAGGTCCGGTTACTCCAAGATAAACTGAAGGGTAATATCTGAATTTCTTTTCCCTCAGATAATTCTCAATATCGTTATACCACTTCGCATCGTAGGGATCACTCATATCAGGGAATCTTGTACCAATAGTACTATCGTTCTCCCCTATCAGAGGATTATCACCCATGAGATTAATATGATCGTATATCACCGAGACTCCCCCAACTGAAAACCTTGGGTTTAGGTGACCAACTTCATCAATGATAACAAGATTTTTCACACCCATTTCTTTAAGTACATAAACCGGATGAGCAGCATCACGCATTGAAAATCCGTTGTAGAAATTTATATGTCCGTTAAGTACGATAAATTTCTTTTTCCCGTTTTTGGTTGTTGCGAAGATGAATTCCCCTTCACTCTCTTTTGCACTTTTGAACGAAGGAGGAATATCTTTATAGCTTACACGTTTTATTAACTTGAATTCCTTAAGGAATGACGGATCACGGTAAGTAATAACGGCAAAGCTTAGCTTATCGGCTGGCTTAAAAGGTGATTTAGCCTTCAGATAAGCTATTGATTCGTATATTCTTTCTTTTTGTTCTGTCATAATTTGTTAGTTCCCGCAGATACCGCAAATTTCCGCAGATTAAATAATCTATAATTTATTAACTTTTCGAAAAATGCTTTTTGAAATATTGTCAGTACAAAAATTCACCACAATGCCCAGTTTTAAACCTGTTAATCTCAAATAAGTTAGAGAGATCTTATGATGAACTTCTGAAATATTTTGAATGGATTTTACTTCAATATTTACTTTTTTTTCAACAAGCATATCCATTCTGAATCCAATATCGAGCTTTTCAGTTTCATAACTTACTGAGACCGGAACCTCATTTTGAACTTCCAGCCCTGCTTTCCTGAGTTCAAAAGTTAATGCAGCCACATATACTGATTCCAGCAGCCCGGGGCCAAGCGTATTATAAACTTTGAATATTGCACCCCTGATTATGAACGAAATTTCATTTTCTGTCATCTTAATTTATATCTGCGAAAATCTGCGGAATCAGCGGGCATTTCATTCTACCAGTTTTTCAATAACTTTTTCGGTCAACAAAGTCATTTTCGGTTCAGCAATTGCTGCAGACTCAAGTATCTCAGCTAGTACTGCCGGTTTGAGATTATCCGGGAGCCCCATATCTGTAATTATAGATAGCCCGAGAGTTCTGATCCCCAGATTTGCAGCAACCGTTGCTTCTGGGATAGTTGACATGCCAACTGCATCTGCACCGAATTTTCTTACCATTCGGTATTCAGCCCTGGTTTCAAGCGTAGGCCCATGAAGAGAAAGATACACTCCCTTGCGGACATTAATGCCGTTTGCAAGAGCAGTCTTCTCGGCAAGTGAAACAAGTTCTTTGTTGTATAAACACTTGTTGTATGATGAAAACCTGAAATTTTTAAGCGGAGTATCATAATGAAAATTTATGTGGTCGCGCATTATCATCAGGTCAGCTTTTTCATATATCGGATTCAATCCACCGCAGGCATTTGAAACTATCAGCGTTCTTACGCCAAGCCTTTTCATTATTCTAACAGGATACGTTACTTCTTCATGTGAATAGTCTTCGTAGTAATGAAATCTCCCCTGCATTATCACAGCACTTTTTCCTGAGATCTTTCCGAATATTAAATTCCCGTGATGTGATTCAACTGTAGAAACCGGAAAGTGAGGAATTTGCTTATAGTCAAGCATGTGGTCAATCATAAGGTCTTTCACCAGCCCCCCAAGCCCTGTTCCCAGGATTATACCAACAGTCGGAGAGAAGCCGGAAGTCAGTTTAATTATGTAGTCTAATGAACTGCCTTCATGGCTTCCGGTACGAATAACGGTTCTCAATATTATGGAATATTATTGATTGAAATTACTTGGATTCATCTATCCCTATATTCATGCCGCCCATATTGCCGCCCATGTTCATGCCAAAAGTATTTGGAGGCACCTGCTGCTCTTCTTCTTTAACATGTTCTATCTGCATATTATGCTCAGTGCTGTCCATCTTGTATATCTTCCTGTTCTTCTGGTAATCTTCTATGGAGTTAAGTTTTTCAAGAAGGTAGTTCTTAATATCATCTATAATATTTTCATTTCTGTGCCTTAGCTCTTCAAGCTCCTGCTTCAATGAAAAGAAATCTTCCTGTGCCTGTACTTTTGTTTTGCTGGAAAGAATCTCTGCTTCTTTAATTATAAGTTCTGCCCGCTTTTTGGCATTTTCAACCACATCTTCTGCCATATCCTGAGACTTCACTATAGCCTTCTGGAAAGTCTTTTCATTTTCTCTGTAAACCTGAATCTCGCTTGTAAGATCTTCTTTTTCTTCTTCAAGCTTTGCCACCTGCTCACGTAACTGCTCTATATCACGGAACAGGTTCTCCACTGCATTGCCAACAGTATCAAGATAAGCTTCTACCTCTCCAACATCATAACCCCGCATAGACTTCTTAAAAACCTGCTTCTTTATATCTATTGCTGAAAGTTTCATTTTGTTTTCCCTGCTTCTTTATATTAATAAATTTAATTTCTGCTGCCAAATATTGCAGAACCGACCCTTAACATATTTGAACCTTCTTCGATCGCAATATCAAAATCCCCTGTCATTCCCATAGAAAGATATTTCATATCCACATTTGGTATATTGAGCTGGCGTATCTCATCGAACAAATTTTTCAGAGTCCTGAAATTACTGCGGACTATTTCCCTTTGTGCATTATCTTTTTCATCAGACATCTCACGGGCAACCGTCATAAGCCCTCTTAACTTAATATTTTCAAATCCTGCTATTTCCTTTACAAGCTTCAGAGTATGTTTAGGTTCACACCCTGATTTCTGTTCTTCCCCCGAGGTATTGACCTGGATAAGACATTTAACCATCTTAGCGGCTTTCGCGGCTTCTGACTGAATTTTTTGAGCAAGCTTTAAACTATCAAGCGAATGTATCAAAAAAACAAAAGGTACAACGAATTTTACTTTATTGGTCTGCAAATGCCCTATCAGGTGCCAATGCATTATCCTGTCTGCAAATTGTGTTTCTTTTTCGAGCATTTCCTGCACGCGGTTTTCGCCAAAATCAAGCTGATTGAAATCAAGAGCAGAAGCAATTGCATCAGCAGGAAAAGTTTTGCTCACAGCAATAACATAAATCTCCTTAGGATCGCGCATACAACTCTCGCAAAACTTCTTTACCTTCTGCTTAAATCTTAACAGGTTATTTTCTATATAATCGAACTGCCCGGCCAATGCTTACTATAGGTTAAAATATGGAAATCACGTAAAAATATCACAATCTTAGGGAAAATTCAAGATAAATAAAATAATTGAAGCATTTGACAGTTAAGGCCAAAATTTCCAGTAATCTCTATTCCAACAGAGCGGACTGAAACAAGAACTTTAACACAAATAACTTCGTTGTAATGATTAAGAAAAATAGCTATTATAGGTGTTAAATCCGAAATAAAACTCAAAATGAATTTATTTATTGCTTTCTTTTTACTTCTTTTTGCCGGAAAAGTCGTTTCACAGGATATTGGACTTCCGCATTATATGACTCCCGCCGAGAAAGAGTATCTCAAAACATACAAGTACCAGCAACCATCACAAAATACGGATGATATTAATCCCCCACCGGGACCGGTTAGAACAATGGCTGAATGGGAAGAATTACAGGCTTTACAGATCACATGGACATCTCAACTGGCGATTTTGAGGCAAATAGTTGACTATGCTCAGGAAGAGTGTATTGTCTATATTATTTGCTCGGATTCAAACAGCGTGAAATCATATTTAACAACCGGAGGAGTTGGACTTCATAACATAAAATATTTGATCACAGGTTTTAACAGTATCTGGTGCCGGGATTACGGCCCCTGGACAGTTTATAGCAACGTAATAGATACATTAAGAATAGTTGACTGGATATACAACAGACCATCTAGGCCGCTTGATAACACTTCACCTGTATTTGTTTCGGGTTATATGGGTGTGCCAATTCACCAAACTATATCTGCACCCAATGACCTGGTTAACACAGGCGGAAACTTCATGGCAGATGGACATGGAACAGCATTTGCTTCGAAATTAATCTTGGATGAAAACAGAGTTGGTAATCCCTATGGAGTATCATCAAAATCAGAAGGTCAAATCAATACTATAATGAGTTCCTATATGGGGATTAATAGATACATAAAAATGGATACTTTACCATTTGACCATATACATCATATTGACATGCACATAAAATTGCTTGATGAAGAAACTCTTCTAGTAGGTCAATTCCCAAATGGAATCGGTGACGGACCGCAGATTGAGGCAAATCTGCAGTATATTCTAAACAATTTTCAGTCATGTTTTGGAAAACCTTACAAGGTAATCAGGATACCTATGCCTCCCGATGGTTCTGGAAATTATGTAACAACGTATAACAGTAATTATGACTACAGAACATATACAAACTCTGTGTTTGTGAATAAGACTGTTATCGTCCCGACTTATGAGTTGAGATACGATACGACTGCACTCAGGATTTACCGCGAAGCTTTGCCAGGATACAATATAGTTGGAATAAACTCCAATGCTATCATCCCTTCTCTTGGAGCAATACACTGCATAACAAAAGAAATTGGAGTGAGTGAGCCCGTGTTTATATCACATTCTGCTCTCAGGAATACAAATAATACTACACAGCCATATGAAGTAAAAGCATATATAAAATCAAAGAGCGGTATTTCAAACGCTAAGACTTATTGGTCAACAGATACTTCACTTGGTTTCACTCAGGTAAACATGACTAATGTTGGAGATACTTTCAGGGCAAACATTCCACAACAGGTTTTGGGGAGTAAGATATATTATTATATTTCTGCAACATCTGTAAGTGGCAGAACAGTTACCAAACCTTTACCCGCACCAAGAGGTAATATTCAGTTCCTTGTAACAAACTCCACCGGTATAACACAGATAGGCAATGAAATACCAGGGAGGTTTGAATTATACCAGAACTATCCGAATCCGTTCAATCCCACAACGAAGATCAATTTTGATATTCCAAAGAACTCAAACGTTACTCTGAGTATATATGATATCACTGGCCGTGAGATACTAAAGGTTATAAATGCAAAGCTTAATACGGGTAAGTACAGTTACATATGGAATGCCCAAAGATATTCAAGCGGAGTGTATTTTTATAAATTGACCGGAGAAGGGTTTACCCGGACAAGAAAAATGTTGATGATTAAGTGAGTATCACTTAAACTGAAATCCCTGCATGCGGCAGGCAGGCTGATTCATCGGGACATTTGGATTGATGATCAGCATTTGAAAAAAAGAAATTGAAGTCAGTATATATTATAAATTAAATTAAACAATCACAAATTGAAAAAGACAATTTACTTAATTGCTGCTTTTCTGATGATTGGTGGATTTGCCTTTAAAGCTCTCTCCCAAACTGAAGACCAAAAAAGCAGTATCGCAGTTCAGCCCCCATTTATGAATATTTCTCCAAGTGGCACACTAAGCGAAGTTGTGATCACTGACGGATTTGATAACATATTCCTGGGAACTGATTTTGGAGAACCGTATATAGCAACTAATCCCCGCGACCCATTAAACAGTGTATGTGCATTTAATATAAACAATTTGTATCACACATTAGACGGATATAACTGGACCAAAACCATTGTCTCATTCCCCGGCTATGGCGTTCTTGGTGATCCTGTAATGTGCTACGATAGCCTTGGAAATTGTTATTATGCCCAGTTATATCAAAACGGAGCAACTTATGGAATTGCAGTTATGAAATCAACAACCAAGGGTGCGAGCTGGATAGGCGCGTACAATGTTGCAAGCACTAATGTGGGCCTCTCGGATAAAGAATGGATAACTGCAGACCAGACGGCCGGACCATACAGCAATTATCTCTACGTTGGCTGGAGACAATTTGGAGCTACCGGAATGAGATTTGTAAGGAGTACCGATAAGGGAGTAACATGGTCAACGCCACTAACACTTTCAGGCGGTCAGGGTGCATATGTTGCAGTCGGCCCAAACGGCAATATCCAGGGCGGCAGTGTTTATTTTGCAGCAATTTCCGGAAGCTTGATACTGGTAAACAGATCAACAGATGGAGGCGCAACATTTTCACCACAGGAAGCTGCAGTATCAGTTTTGGGACCGGGAGTTTATTGCGCAGGCAGATATACTGTCAAAAATTGCATAAGGAATAATGAGTTCCCAAGAATGGCAGCCGATAACAGCTATACCTCTACACGAGGAAATGTGTACGTTGTATATGCAGCTAACCCGCTTGATCCTAATGATAACGCAGATATATATCTGATAAGATCTACCGATTACGGAACTACCTGGTCAACTCCTTTAAGAGTAAATGATGATGTCACTACTACAGACCAGTGGCTGCCTTCAGTATCAGTTGATAATACGACCGGGAAAGTATTTGTATGCTGGTATGATTCACGCATGGACCCTGCAAGTAATTTAATGACAAGATTATATGCTTCGGTTTCTACAAATGGCGGCGTGAGCTTTACCGCAAATGAGAACGTTTCAAATGTGACTTTTAACCCAAACTCCATGGCTGTTGGACAGGGTACCGGACAGGCTAATTATATTGGCGATTATATCGGAAACTCCGCAATTTTTAACTCAAGCTATAATGTATGGATGGACGGAAGAAATAGTAGCCTTGGAAGTTACGTTGGATACTATCCTGATTATGCAATGACTGTTAACCCTTCATCCAGAAATATAGTAAACGGAGACAGCACAACATTCACAGTGACAATTCCTGCAATAAAAGGGCCTCTATCAGACAGGATAAAGTTTTCGGTTTCTGTTGATACTTTACCAGTCTCAGGAAGTTTGCAATTCACTTTCCAGAATGGGAAAGATACTATTTCTACATTCCCTGATTCATTGATGTTTAAGGTAAAAGCAATAGGTAATGTTACTCCGCGTTTATACAAACTCAATATTAAAGGAAGTTCATCCACGACCGGTTCATTGGTTCATATGAGAAATGCAGATCTCCTTGTGAATGTTTCTCAGCTTACAATTGGAACAAACAGGAACGGAATATGCGACTTTAAAGTAAATGGTGTACAATATAACTCGCAGCAAAGTCTTGTTTTCCCGAATGCAACAAATATTACAATACAGGCAATAAGCCCCAAGACTGTTGGATTTAACAGGTACGTGTTTGTAAACTGGTCTGATGCAGGGGATACTACCCATAACATTACTCTAAACTCAAACCAAACTATTACAGCAAATTACAAAGCACAGTACAGGCTGGCAATTAACTCAACTGTGGGCAATACCTTTGGTGATAATTACCACGATTCAGGTACCACAGTACAGTTTGGAGTTCTTTCCAGAAATATTGTGTTTAACGGCAACTCATATACATTTAGGGGCTGGACGGGAACCGGAACAGGCGCATACACGAGTCCCGATAGTACAGGTAATGATACTGCAGTTTCAATATCACTCAACAATCCGATAGTTGAAAATGCAAGATGGGGCACTCCAATTGGAATACAGGTACTTGGACAGGAAATACCGAAAGAATACAAGCTTTGGCAGAATTACCCGAATCCGTTTAACCCCTCTACTAATATTAAATTTGATATTACAAAACCCGGACTTGTGAGAATCATAATTTATGACTTGCTTGGCCGCGAAGTTGAGAGACTTGTTAACCAGGAAATGATACCCGGAAGCTACAAGGTTGATTTTTCTGCTGTAAACTATGCAAGCGGATTGTATTTCTACAGAATAGAATCAGGTGAATTTGTTGATATCAAAAAAATGTTGATAGTGAAGTAGGCTACTACTTCAATAGAAATCCCTGCCTGCGGCTGGCAGGCCGGTTTATCGGGATTGATAGTTAAATAATTCAAGGAATCTTATTTATGAAAAGGGCAGGGATTTACTCCCTGCCTTTTTTCATTTCTTTTTTGTCTTGTGGGTAATATCATTGTAAAATTCTTAAACACATAAATATAAAAGGACAATAAATGGAAGATACAAAAAACTGGCTGGAAAAAATTGGGAAGTCAATTGATGCCAAAGATGCAAAGGGATTTTCAGAGTTTATAACCGATAGCGGTTCATTCAGGTTTGGCAATCAGCCTGAGGTAATTGGACGAAAAGCAATTGAGGATTACGTCGCCGCCTTTTTCGGCATGATAGGAAGCAGTGAGCATGAGATAGTTAATTTCTGGGATTCCGGCGTTCATGTTATTTGGGAAGGCAGAGTAACATATACAAGGCTTGACGAAAAGGTTGTCCCTGTCAACTTCACAAATATATTTTATATGAAAGACGGATTAATAGAGAAGTATAATATTTATATTGATAATACTCCCCTGTTTGCTTAGTTTAATCAAGACTACAAAAGTCTTATTGACTTTTGTAGTCTTTTTATTTTTCAGCGTAACCTCCGGTCATATTCTATTCTGACTTAAATCATATTATTCGCCTCAATCGTGTATTATATTTGAAACAGCTCTCCAACAATGTTTAACTACGTAATTATGCATTATTTTTTGATAAAATGCATTATATTTAGTTAATAAACTACCGGACTCTTCCTGAATTATTAACTATTAAATTAAAATTATGAAACCCGAAAGTAAGAAAATATACAAACCTGAAAGATATTTGATGAAGATAATACTCTTTTTTGTTGTTTTTGTTACATTCTTAACTATTAACTGTTTAGGACAAAGTATAACCTGGATGAAAAGCTATGGCTGGGCAGGTACTGACGTAGCGAACGCAATTATTCAGACCCCGGATAATGGTTATTTAGTCACAGGTAGAAGTTTGATCGGAATGCGGGTCCTGCGCTTAGACCCATACGGTGATACTATTTGGAATAGAGTTTTCCCTGGTACAGAAGGGAAAAAGATCACTCGATCAGCAGATAATAATTATGTTGTTCTTGGGCAATATGCAAGCTTGACAAAATTTGATATCAATGGGAATATGATCTGGACAAGCGGACGTTATAATAATGATGCTATTACAGCGGATTTTATTCAGTTGCCGGACGGGGGGTTCCTTTTATGCGGCGCAAAAGATACTTTGGGAATTCTATTCAAACCTCATTTGATTCGTGTGAATTCAAACGGTGTGCTCCAGTGGGAAAAAACATATACACAAGGAATATTCGATGGTGTATTAAAGTGTTTGAGGCAAACGAGTGATAACGCTGTAGTATATACTGGTAATTATAGCAATACAGATACGATTACGGATGAATTATTCATTATGAAAACAGATTTACAAGGGGAATTACTTTTCTTTTATGGCTATGATACTTTAAGATATTATCATGGTATCGAATTTATTGATGAAACACCTGAAGGTTCGTTTATTGTGGGAGGCGGGAGACCTTTTATGGCAAAAATTTCTCCTACGGGGATAATTGAAAGTTATAAAAACTATTATAGTAATGGAAGCATAATGTCGTTTCATGGTTTCTCAAAAACAAATGATGGCGGCTATATAGTGACAGGTGCCTGGGATACAGCAGGCAATTCTCAAGTGTTTGCAGTTTTGATATTGAAAGTAAATTCCAAATTAAACGAGATCTTCAGAAGGGTGTATTTATATGCTGAAAACGAAGATGATGATGGTACAAGTATTGTTCAGACTCTTGATAGTGGTTACGCCATTTCAGGAAGAAGGGGGAATGAAGTACTGCTCGATTTCTTAATATTAAAAACTGATACATATGGAAATATAAACACAGTCGGTATTACGCCAATAAACAATTCCATTCCCACGAGTTACGAATTGCATCAAAACTACCCGAATCCGTTTAACCCCTCAACTAATATCAAATTTGATATTATCAAGGCGGGGCTGGTGAGGGTCATTATTTATGATCTGCTTGGCCGTGAAGTTGAGAGACTTGTTAACCAGGAAATGATACCCGGAAGCTACAAGGTTGATTTTTCTGCTGTAAACTATGCAAGCGGATTGTATTTCTACAGGATAGAATCCGGTGAATTTGTTGATATCAAAAAGATGTTGATAGTGAAGTAGGCCACTGCTTTAATAGAAATCCCTGCCTGCGGCAGGCAGGCCGGTTTATCGGGATTGATAGTTAAATAATTCAAGGAATCTTATTTATGAAAAGGGCAGGGATTGACTCCCTGCCTTTTTCATTTCTTTTTTGATTTGAGTGCAATATTATTGTAAAATTCTAAAAAACATAACAATAAAAGGACGTTAAATGAAAGATACAAAAAACTGGCTGGAGAAAATTGGGAAGTCAATTGATGCCAAAGACGCAAAGGGCTTTTCAGAGTTTATAACCGATAGTGGTTCATTCAGGTTTGGGAATCAGCCTGAGGTAATTGGCAGAAAAGCAATTGAGGACTACGTCGCCGCCTTTTTCGGCATGATAGGAAGCAGTGTGCATGAAATAGTTAATTTTTGGGATTCCGGCGATCATGTTATATGGGAAGGCAGAGTAACATATACCAGGCTTGACGGTAAGCTTGTCCCTGTCAACTTTACAAATATTTTCTATATGAAAGACGGATTGATTGAGAAGTATAATATTTATATTGATAACACTCCCCTGTTTGCTTAAAGTGTAATGCAGAATACAAAAGTCTTTAAGACTTTTGTATTCTTTTTATTATACGCGTAACGCCTTGTCATATTCTATTCTGATTTAAATCATATTTTTCGCTTCAATCATATATTATATTTGAAATAGCTCTCCAATAATATTTAACTATGTAATTATGCTTTATTTTTTGATAAAATGCATTATATTTAGTTAATAAACTGCTAGGCTCTTGCTGAAATATTAACTATTAAATTAAAATTATGAAACCCGAGAACTTTAAAATATTTAAGCCTGAGGGATATTTAATGAAGATATTACTCTTTTTAATTATTTATTGCTCATTGTTAATCCCGAGTATGCGGGATTGTTATGGGCAATCTATAACATGGCAAAAAGTACTTAATAATAATTATGGAAGCGGACAGAAAATTCAGCAGACAAATGATCTTGGTTATATTGTCGTTGGAAACGAAAGAGTAAATAATCAAAATAAAATCTACTTAGTAAAGCTTGACTATTTAGGTAATGTAACGTGGACAAAAATAATTGGAATTGGTGAAAATCAAGGAAACTGGGTTGAGCAAACAACAGATGGAGGTTATATTATTGGAGGCGCTACAGACTCAAATTTTTTTAGTATGCGAGCATACCTATTGAAAACAGATTCGTTCGGTGATGTACAATGGCAGAAACTCTATCAAAACTCTGATTTGGACCAATGTTACTGCGTAAAGCAGACCGCTGAGGGTGGATACATTTTAGCATGCAGAACTACACCAGGCCCCGCTGGTGATAATGCGATTATGTTTATTAAAACAGATGCATATGGAAATTCACAGTGGCAAAAAATATATTCATCACCAGGAAATCAAGTATTTGCAAGTGAGTTAGCAATATTGAACTATGGTTATATAACTGTTGGAAGATTTATAGATGGTGATAATATAGATGTTTATGCAATCAAATTGAAACCTGATGGTGATTCACTTTGGGCAAAGAAGTATGGTGGCAGCAATATTGATGACGGTCATTCTATTGACAAAATTGGATTAACTGGTTTTATGATTGCAGGTTATTCAATGTCATTCAATGTAAGTAATAAATCAGAGTCGTATCTGTGCAGAATAGATACAAACGGAAATCAAATTTGGCAAAGAACATATTCTAATATTGGGGTTGAAAACAGTAATACTGTAAGATTTTTAGATGGTAAAGGTTTCGTTTTAGGTGGCATTTCAGACTCACTTGGAAACTTGGTTTATAAAGCTAAAATCAGAATGTTTGACTTGAATGGGAATCCAATACTTGAAACTTCTTACTTACCAAGTCCTGATTATGCCTTTTTTAATTCAATGGAATTGACCAACGATAATGGGTTTATATTTGCAGGTGGTGCTGCTTATGCTTCTAATTTGATTAGAATGTATATTGTAAAGACGGACTCCCTTCTGCATTCTGCGCCCATTGGGCTTGTTGCCATTAACAATAATATACCTAAACAATATTTATTGTATCAGAACTATCCAAACCCTTTTAATCCTACTACTAAAATAAAATTTGACATTCCAAATGACTCTAAAGGAAGTTCTGCTGTTAAACTTGTTGTAATAAATGTACTTGGTCAAGAAATCACAAACTTAATTGATACTGATCTAAATCAAGGAACATATGAAATTGACTTTACTGCAAGAGATCTTGCAAGCGGGATTTATTTATGCAGATTGATTACCAAGAATTATACGTTAACAAAAAAAATGTTGTTATTAAAATAGTGAATTCCATTCTTTACTAAACTAACGCTTTCTTAAACATGAAGGAGAATCGTTATGAAACATTTGATGCTTTTAATAATTATAGCCTTTACAAACATTTTACCAGATAGCTCGTTTTCAGAAGATTTGTATCCAGGTGAGCTTTTCATCTATAACAAGAATCCATACAATGTTATAAAAGTTAATGTCTATCCTGTGGGTGTAGTCTTTAATGGGGCAAAAGAATATAACCTGAAATGTATAAACCCAGAAAACATACCAGGTGAGCCACCCCATATCGTTGGTTGCAGTGTCGAAAATATTCAACCAAATGGTCAAGTTGTGTTAAATCACGATGTTAGTGAAGCAGAGATAAACATGGACGGTGCAATCGGTTTTGGTAAATATAGGATTGATTTCTACATTTGGGATGCAACTCATTGGGAGTATCTCAACTATTGTTTTGTTGATTTTGGTGATGCCGATTATCCATATACAGTTGGGCTACCTGGTTTCGGTTTACTCCAAGCGGATGTTGATATAAGTTACCAAGATTCTGAAAGATTGACTTATTTTGGCAATCAGCGCCTTCCTTCTGATAGGGTTATCAAAATGTGGGACCAAAGAGCCAAAGATGAAAACCCAAATGCAATCAAAACACAAAATAGAAGTGGTTTCAAAACTACAAATTCCGATGGTGGAATATGGCTTAATTTTCCGTTGGTTGCAACTGATTATGGTGGTGTAAACCACATTACACCTGGAGTAGATAACCTATTCATAGAGCTTCTAAACGGACATACAGCAAATTTAAATTGTTCGAAATCATTTTCGTTGACTTCTCAAACAATGTTGAAGATTGTGGGTAATTCTACTAATCAAGGTACAAAATTTTATCTGGGCAGCACAGAAAATAATCCTAATTGCGGCGCATTGTTCACAGCAAGTTCGGGTTCTCTAATTTGGGTTGGGCAGAATACAGAGTTTATAGCAAGGACTGGAACAATATTAACACTTAATAATCAAAGTAGTGTCAGAATTGATTTAAACAGCAGGCTGTGGATGAAACCCGGTACTAAACTATGTCTTCATGGTTCTCCCCGGTTTTATGGCCAGGGATACGCAAACGGCGGATTGTTTATACAAGGTATTGTTAGCCGACTTTGCGGTGATCCGGGAATTAACACGCCATTGTTTGAAGACAGTATTAAAGTTCATCTTGATACGAATTCAGTTCTGGAATTACCTGACAGTACAATTTTATCTTTCAGTGGAAATGAAACAGCGCTGTTTTGCGATAGCGGTTCAACAATCAAATTCGGCAAAGGCTCAAAACTTATCTTTAAAGACGGCGCAAGAATAAGCGCAAATAACACAAAATTTGTGAGCTATGATTCGACTGAGGCATGGGACGGCATTTTTATAACGGGTGATAGTTACGATACTTTGAAGAACTGCACATTTGAGAATGCAGAAAACGGCGTGAATATTGGCAGTTCAGGCTTAAGGCCGGGTATCCTGACAACAACCCTGATTACAAACTGTACATTTAATAACAGAACAAATAC
>JAIOIK010000147.1 GCA_019912545.1 Ignavibacteria bacterium
TGCTTACCTTAGACCCGAAACAGCGCAGGGGATATTTGTGAATTTTAATAATGTAAAGGAATCAACCCGCCAGAAGCTGCCTTTTGGAATAGCGCAAATAGGCAAGGCATTCCGAAATGAGATCAACACGAAGAATTTCCTCTTCCGCACACGTGAGTTTGAGCAGATGGAAATGCAGTATTTCGTTAAGCCCGGAAGCGATGAAGAAATTTATTCCGAGTGGAAAGAAAGACGCCTACAGTGGTGGATGGATCTTGGCGTTAAGAAAGAGAAGCTCAACTTTGCTCCGCATCCGGCTGATAAGCTTGCCCACTACGCGAAAGCCGCCGTTGATATTGAGTTTGAATTCCCGTTTGGCTTTGGCGAAATTGAAGGCATTCATAACCGCAGCGATTTTGATCTCTCGCAGCATGCAAAGTTCTCCGGCAAGAAGCTTGATTACTTCGACGAGCAATCTAAGGAACGCTTTACACCGTTTGTAATTGAAACCTCAGCAGGTGCATCGCGTGGATTTATGGCAATACTATGCAATGCGTATGATGAAGATGAAGCCCCAACCTCAGAGGGCAAATCCGAAAAGCGCACAGTGCTTCATTTTCACCCAAAGCTTGCACCCATCAAATGCGCAGTATTCCCGCTTGTGAATAAAGACGGCTTGCAGGAAATTTCCCACAGCATCACAGAAGACCTGCAGAAATCATTCAAGGTATTTTATGATGAATCCGGAGCCGTTGGCCGCCGCTACAGGCGCCAGGACGAGTGCGGCACGCCTTTTTGCGTTACAATAGATTACGATACACTGAAAGACGATACCGTCACCATCCGCGAGCGCGACACCATGCAGCAGGAGAGGATTCATAAGGATAAGATCAAAGGATATATTACTGAGAAGATGACGTAACAAATTGTGATGTGGTGAGATAGTGGGATAGTGAAATCTAATTCTTTTTATGGGGATGCATAAATGCGTCCCTTTTTTGTTGTCTGAAAAAACACTTCGAGTTGAATTTGTAGATCCGATCGCCTGATCGGATTGTGAAGCGGAGCTTCACGAGATTTGAGAGATATTTGAATTTACTTCATAAACCGAATAGGCTATCTTTTTTGCCGAATCACAGATTCGGCACTCCTGCCTGCGCCGAGGCTTCGGCAGGCAGGCGAATCAGCGATTCGAGCTACAATATGCATAGCTTAATAAATTGAATCACAATCAAAAATTGAGTAATTTTGGTGTTCATGTTAAATTTTTCAGCAATTTCAGCGCTTTTTAATTGAAGAAAGTACTTGTCATTTCGTACTACTTTCCGCCTATGGGTATGGGCGGTGTGCAGCGCACTGCCAAATTCGTGAAGTACCTTTCACACTTTGGCTGGCAGCCCTATGTACTTACCGTTACTCCAAAAATGTATTTGGCAAGCGATAAATGCCTTCTGCATGAAGTTGAAACCGCAGGCGCGAAAATTTTCCGCACCGGCAAGCCCGATGTTAACGGAGCTGAGCACAAAGTCGTAAAATTCAAAAAGGACTCCAACCGGAAAGTACTCAGCAATATTTCGCAAATGTTCCTGGTACCGGATTCCAAGATATTATGGAAGAATACTGCAATTGAACTTGCCGAAAAGATCATAAATAAAAACGGCATTGATATGCTCTACGCAACCGCGCCGCCTTATACCGATTTTTTAATAGCGCGCGAGCTGAAAGAGAAATACAGAATTCCCATGGTTATTGATTACCGCGATTCATGGATCGACTGCCCGAATAATTTCTACCCAACTCCGCTGCACAAAAACATGCACCGCAAAATGGAAACACGAGTGCTTGAAGATGCGGATAAGATTATCACAATCAATGAAAGGATCAAAGAGCTTATCACAATGCGCTATCCTTTCGTAAGCGAAAATGATATTGCTGTAATACCGCAAGGATTCGATCCCGATGATTTTAACCGCACTTTTGCTGCGAGCGAAAAACCCGAAGGCAAAATGAGGATAACATACTCAGGCAGTTTTTTAAATTACTATACGCCTGAATTCTTCATTAACGGCCTCAAATCTGCAATAGAAAAAAATCCGGAGATTAAAAATAATATCGAAGCATGTTTCATCGGGACTTTCCCAACTGAATACAAAGAGTATATTGAAAAGCTTGGACTTTCGGGAAACGTAATGTTTACGGGATATGTAGAACACTCTGTTTGCACAAAATACTTAATGGAATCCGATGTGCTCTGGATGATGATAAATAAGACCGAAAGAAGCGACCTGCACTCAACAGGCAAGCTTTACGAATACTTCGGCACAGGCAAGCCAATACTGGCATGCATTCCCGATGGCGTTGCAAGAATATCGCTAAAGGACTATGGCGCGGTAATTATGACTGAACCAAACGACAGAACTGCGATCTCCGAAGCAATATTGAAATTTTATGATCAGTTCAAAGCAGGCAATCTGCCAAAACCAAATTCCCAAATGACATCAATGTATGATAGAAAGCTCTTAACAGGAAAGCTGGCGGATGAATTCAACTTACATGCGGGAGTTAAAACAGAGGAATTGAAAGCAAAGTGAAAATATAGATGAAGATATTAGTTATCGGAAGCGGAGGCAGAGAGCATGCAATAGTGTGGAAGCTAAAGGAAAGTCCGCAGGTCAGCAAGATATACTGCGCGCCCGGCAATGCGGGAATTGGCGAAATTGCAGAATGTATCAATATAAAAGCCGATGATGTAAAAGGGTTATTAAAGTTTGTTAAAGATTCTGATATTGACTTCACAGTTGTTGGACCCGAAGTTGCGCTTGAAGCCGGTATTGTTGATGAGTTCAATAATCAGGGTCTTAAAATATTCGGCCCGCAAAAAAACGCGGCAAGGCTGGAGCACAGCAAGATATTCGCTAAGGACTTCATGAAGCGGCATAACGTTCCAACTGCCGGTTACAGGAATTTTTCAAGCACCCAATCGAAAGAAGTAAGCGAATATTTAGAAAGCTCCAAATACCCGCTTGTTATTAAAGCAGATGGACTCGCTGCCGGTAAAGGAGTGGTCATTTGCGCAAATGAAAAAGAAGCCGTTAAAACCGTAAAAGAAATTTTTGAAACGGGAGTATTTGGAAGGGCAGGAAGTAATATAGTAATTGAAGAATTCCTTGAAAGTGAAGAAGTTTCCATCTTCGCAATATGTGATGGTGAAGATTATATTGTTTTGCCTGCATCACAGGATCATAAAAAGATCGGTGAGGGCGAAACAGGCAAAAACACAGGCGGGATGGGTAGTTTCGCACCCGCGAATAAGATTGCAACTCCTGAGCTTATTGAAAAAGTTAAGCAAAGAATTATAGAGCCGGTTTTAAGGAATATGAAAAGTGAAGGAAATGAATTTAAAGGATGTTTATATTGCGGCTTGATGGTTGATAAAAGCGGCGATCCTTATGTAATAGAATTCAACACGCGCTTTGGCGACCCTGAAACTCAGGCAGTTTTGCCCCTGGTAAGCTCTGACCTGTTGGATATGTTCATTGCTTCAGCAGAGGGTAAGATTGGCAGTTATAAGCTTGAGTTAAGTAATGATTTCTATTGTTCGGTTGTACTTGCTTCAAAAGGTTACCCGGATAAATACAAAACGGGTAGAGAGATAAAAGGACTGGATAAAATTACAAAGGACTGTATCGTATTTCATGCAGGCACGAAGTTAGATGGATCTAAAGTAGTAAGCTCCGGCGGCAGAGTTCTTAATGTAACAGGCAGATCAAACAAAAATTTAAAGGAAGCAATTAATACCGCTTATGAGAATGCAGAAATCATTAATTTTGAAAATAAATATTACAGGAAAGATATAGGTCAAAAAGGTTTATGAAAGTTCTAATCACAGGCGGCGCGGGTTTCATAGGCTCTCAAATTGCTGATGCATATATTAAAAATGGACATGATGTTGTTATAATAGATAACATGTCAACAGGCGTAAAGGAATTCATTAATCCTAAAGCTGAATTCTATGAGATTGATATTTGTGATCCAGGTGTTTCGGAGATTTTCAAAAAGTATGAGTTCGATGTTATCAATCACCACGCAGCGCAGATCGATCTGCGTAAATCGGTTGAAGACCCAACGTTTGATATTCAGGTCAATATTGCAGGTTCGGTAAATCTTTTGCAGAACGCAATTGCAAACAAAGTGAAGAAATTCATCTTTGCCTCAACAGGGGGCGCGATATACGGAGAGCATGATTACTTCCCCGCGGATGAAGAGCATCCAACAAGGCCTTATGCGCCATACGGCATAAACAAAATGTGCGTAGAGAAGTATTTGTACTATTATAATCATGTATATGGTTTGGATTATGTCGTGCTTCGTTATGCCAATGTTTACGGCCCCAGGCAGAATCCACACGGCGAATGCGGCGTAATTGCTATATTTACCGATAAGATTCTAAAAGGAATCCAGCCGCTGATAAACGGAGACGGTACCCAAACGCGCGATTATGTTTTTGTTAATGATGTGGTAAATGCTAATGTACTGGCACTGGATGCAAAAGGGCCGGTTATCTATAATATAGCAACAACAAGGGAAACGGATGTGAATTATATTTTTGATAGAATTAATCACTATGCTGGAACAGGCTTTGAAGAAAAGCACGGTCCGGCGAAGCTTGGCGAACAGCAGCGCTCAATTTTGAGTTTTGAAAAAATCAGCTCAGAGCTAGGATGGCGGCCCGAAACTGATATTGAAACCGGTTTGAAGATCACAACCGAATATTTTAAGAATAACAAAAGGTAATTTGGATAGTGTTAAATAATTTAGCCGAAAGAATACTGAGATCTGAAAAAAGTGCAGTCGCGCGGGGCATATCGCTTGTAGAAAATGAATCACGCCAGGCAGGTGAACTGTTGAAATTATTGTATAAAAACACTGGCAAGGCATATTTGATCGGAATCACCGGCCCGCCCGGCGCAGGCAAAAGTACAATTACAAACTCGCTGACAAAACTACTCAGGGAAAAAGGATTTAAAGTCGGAATTATTTGTGTTGATCCCACAAGCCCGTTTACAGGCGGAGCGCTTCTTGGCGATAGAATAAGAATGCAGGAAATAGGGAATGATAAGGATGTTTTCATCCGCTCAATGGCAACACGCGGCAGCCTTGGGGGGCTTTCAAAAAAAGCAAAGGAAGCAAGCGAGATACTTGATGCCTCGGGAAAAGATTTTGTTATTATGGAAACCGTTGGCGTGGGTCAATCAGAGCTTGATATAGCGCAGACTGCAGATACAACAATTGTTGTGCTTGTGCCTGAGTCAGGTGATGCAGTGCAGACAATGAAGGCGGGACTTATGGAAATTGGTGATATATTTGTAATTAATAAGGCAGACCGCGAAGGCTCAGATACCCTTGGTGTTGCTTTAAGAACGATGCTTCATCTTAAGATGACGAAACAGAGCGATAGGCAGGTTCCGGTTATCAAAACAGTTGCATCAAAGAACAAAGGAATTGATGAATTGCTGGATCTAATAATGATGCATAAGAAGTATCTTGAAGCAAACGGTAAGCTGATACTGAAAAGAAAAGAGAATCTCCTGAAGCAAATTAACGAGCTTGTCAATAACCGGCTTGAGAATAAGTTCTGGACAAGTGAAAAGAAAAGTACGCTCAGCAGCAAGCTTGATGAGATATCAAGCAGGGAAGTTACACCCTATGATTTTGTTGATGAATTGTTCCGTAATGTAAATTAATAACTAAACTATATATAAAATGGATTTCAATCTTACAGAAAGCAATTTAGAGATTCAGAAGCTTGCAAGGGATTTTGCTCAGAACCGCATTGTACCAATAGTGATGAAGTATGATGAGACTTCCGAGTTCCCGTGGGAACCCGTTAAAGAGCTGGGTGAAATGGGATTTTTGGGAATATTATTTCCTGAAGAATTAGAAGGCGCAAATCTGACAACAGTAGATTACGCTATTATAGTAGAGGAAATTTCAAAAGCTGATCCATCAATCGGGTTAACAGTTGCTTCGCACAACGGATTGTGTACAAATCATATTTACATGTTCTCTAACGATGAACTGAAGAAGAAATATGTGCCCGATCTTGCCTCCGGCAGAAAGCTTGGCGCATGGGGATTGACCGAAAATGTTTCCGGAAGCGATGCCGCAGGAATGATAACTACTGCTGTGCTGAAAGACGGCTACTACTATATTAATGGCAGCAAAAGTTTTATAACGCAGGGCGGCGTTGGTGAAACTGCCGTTGTTACCGCTCATACTGATAGGTCAAAAGGCGCAAAGGGTATTTCGGCATTCATAGTTGAAAAAGGGTTTGAAGGGTTTTCAGTTGGCAAGAAAGAAAATAAGCTGGGCATGAGGGCTTCTGATACTTGCGAGCTGATATTTGATAATTGCAAAGTACCTGCTGCAAACCTGATAGGCAAAGAGGGCGAAGGATTCAAACAATGTATGCAGATCCTTGATGGCGGAAGAATTTCAATTGCTGCGCTTTCGGTTGGAATAGCACAGGCAGCTCTTGATCACTCAGTTAGATACTCAAAACAGCGCAAGCAGTTCGGGAAATCGCTTTCGGAGTTCCAGGGGATTCAGTTTAAGATAGCAGATATGGCAACTGAAGTTGAAGCAGCACGTTTGCTTACTTACAAAGCCGCAAAGATGAAAGATGAAGGAAAAGATTTTAAGCTTGCTGCATCTATGGCGAAGTATTACGCAAGTGAGATCGCGACCAAAGCAACTAACGAAGCTGTGCAAATACACGGCGGGTATGGATTCATTAAAGAATTTCCCGTTGAAAAATTATACCGCGATGTTAAACTTACTACAATTGGCGAGGGTACAAGCGAAGTTCAGAAGATGATCATGGCAAGAACACTTGTTGAGATGTATTGATCAAAGTTTGACAGATTACAGATTAGCAGATTAAATAAAAAAATCCGTCGTACAATGCATGGCGGATTTTAAATTTAGAATCGTAGGTCAAACGCACGCGTTTGACTTCTTACAACAATAGCAATATTACCCGAATATCGTTGTCCAAAGGACATAGTCAAGCACAAGAACCATTGAAGCCGCAAGAACAAAAGCGCGAATGGTTGCATTGCCAACTCCCTGTGCACCGCCCATTGCATTAAGCCCGACATGGCAGCCTAAAATAGAGATCGAAGCTCCAAAGAAGAACGCCTTTATAAGTCCACCGGCAATGTCTTTGATCTCAAATACTCTTTTAGCGCTGTTGAAAAATACCTGGAAGGAAACATCCTGAAAAAAATACGCAACGCCGAAAGCACCCATGATAGCGATCAAGTTAGCTATAATTGTAAGTACAGGCAGCATAATAATACTGGCAAGGAATCTTGGCATGACAAGGTATCTGACGGGGTTAATTGCAAGAGATTCAAGTGCATCGATCTGTTCTGTAACTTTCATGGTGCCAAGTTCTGCTGCAATAGAAGCGCCGACTCTTCCTGCAAGGACAATTGCAGTTAGGACGGGGCCAAGTTCAATAAATATTGCCTTTGTTACTGCAGAGCCAAGGTAAGAGAGCGAAATGAATCCCTGGAACTGGTAAGCAGCCTGCCAGGCAGAAACCGCTCCTGTAAAAAAACCGATTATTATCACAAGTGGAATAGAGCCAACACCAATATGCTCCATTTGGTTTAAGATCAGCTTTCTATCTCTGAATATTCTGGGAAAACTTAAAAATATTCCCCAAATCAGCATTGAAATTCTGCCTATTTCAAGGAAAAAGAACTCAATTCTATCAAAAAACCAATCAAAAAGTCTCGTCATATTTCGTAAATATGTATAATATAGAGTAGTTTATCAATTCAATAAAAAGGCATAATATTTCTGCAATGCTGATAATGCCCCTTGGAAATACAATTGCCTGTTTCCCGTTTATTTGAATCAGATTCGATTTTAATTAAAGCATTGCAAAAATTCAAATTTATTTTTAGATTATATTAAATAAAGGTAAAATTTGCTTCTTATTATGAGATGAGAATACATCGTTCATTTTTTTATGCCCTCTTTATATCTGAAAATATTCAATTGTTGTGTTGTTCTATGCTGTCAGGCAGTGATACATGGGGGGTATGAAATGAGACTAACTACTTTTGTTAATTTGGGTGTGCGATATGAATATTTTCAATTGTAAAAATTAAACATTTAATAAAATGAAAACAAAATTATTAATTTCGTTCATCGCTGTTCTTACCCTGAATTTATCCTTATTGGCCGGTGATAGAGGTCTCTTAAAGTATGACAAGAATGTCAGACAGCAGGATGCATTTGCTGAAAAATCATATATTCCTTACAATGTAAACCCGGAGTCGATCGTATTTGTTGCTCAGCTGGCAGATGGCTTTGAGACAGATAGCTTATCTGTTGGACCTGAGATAAGTACGCTCATAACCGGATTTTATGATTACAAGACAAACGGAGAATCTAATATTTATATACAGGTTAGCCCAACTAATTCGGAAGTAGTTCAGGTGATCGATGTTCAGGCTGATTCACTTGATTTCGCCGGATCAACTACGAGGAGAACAAAATATTCGTTTACAACTAACGGCGGCCAGTCATGGGATTTCAATGTCGATGTTCCAGAAGTAAGATCCGGATTTGGCGTACTTCATTTAACAAGCACAGGTGCCGCCGTAATTTCAAATCATAGTACAAATGTCGGTGGAGTATTAGATGCAAATTTGTATGTTGATATTGACGCACTGGCTGGTACTTTTACCGAATATGGTCATCCAACTCATAGCCCGTTCGGTATATGGCCTCAGATTGCATTATTGAGCAACGGTAATATTGGGTTAATATCAAGAAGAAATGTATCAACAACAGCTCCACCTGAAACACTCTATTATTCATATTGGAATCAAACAGTTTTGAGTACGAGGATTCCGTTATACATCACAGGCACAACATATGCGGGAAATGTTGGCAGCAATATGCGTTTCCATTTAGCATCAAACGGTGCAGGAAGAGTTACCGCAATAATTGCCCCCGTGAACCAGATAGATACACTTGATAACAGCATGATCTTTCAGCGTACATCAATAGATGATGGTGCAAACTGGGGCCCGGTAACACCAGTTTTCAGGCCATATACTGTAAATGGAGATCAGGATACTGTAGCCTCTGCAGGAGGTTCAGGTTTTATTTACAAAAAAAATTCTGATATGTGGTTTTTAGCTTATCCGATAACAACGGATAATCTGTATGAACAAGCAAGGCTTGTTGTTACCAGAAGTGACGGCAATACATCTATTGTTGCAACGGCTGCCCAACTTGGCGCTACTGCAAGTTATGCCCAAAGTATGTCTTTTGTATTCAATATTGATTTTCCGTCAATGGGATGGTCTGCTGACGGCAGCACGTTGTATTGTGTTTACAGTGTAACAATGCCTGATACTTCGCGCGGTTATAATCAAAGAGATATCTTTTGCAGCTATTCTTTGGATAACGCAGCAACATGGTCAAACCCGATCAGAATTACAAATACGACCGATATTGATGAAACGTATCCATCGGTTTCATTCTGGAATCCAGGCACTCCCGGCAATCCATATGAATTGCACATTACATATATGAAAGATCCCGGCGTCGGTCCTTCTTCTTTTGGCGGCTCCGCTCCTGCTACCAGGAATACGCTGATATACAGAAAAATGGCAGCATTACCGCCAATTGGAATTATTAACAACCAGAATTTACTTAAAGAGTACCGTTTAACGCAGAATTATCCGAATCCTTTTAACCCATCAACCAAAATTGAGTATAACATTATCAAATCCGGACTTGTCACGCTCAAAGTATACGATGTACTCGGACGTGAAGTAAGAACACTTGTTAATGAAGTACAAACCTCAGGTGTTAAAGAAATTGAATTTAATGCGGCTGCTTTGCCTAGCGGCATATATTTTTATACTTTAAGTGCAGGCGATTTTACAAACACAAAGAAGATGATTCTAATTAAATAAATATCATTTATAAATTAACGAAAGGAATTAAATTGAATAAAATATTTCTTATCTTGTTGCTCCTCATTTTTAATATTGTAGTGTTTGCCGGTGGTCATCAGGGCCTCAGGGACAAAACACAAGAAAACGGACAGTCAACAATCCTCAACAGGAATGTTAACCCAGTTGCTTTTACCCGGGCTGCTGCAATTGATACTTCTTTGAAAGTACCCGGCATGACAACATGGTGGGACTACCAGACAAACGGACAAAACCAGAGAATGCTTGTGGTCTTGGGTGATACCGTTATTGTGGCTGTTCAATTTTCAGATTCAACCAATGCACAGATCTCTGCGGGCAGAACTGCACTTTACCAGGTTAGTTTTGACGGCGGTTTAACATGGCTTACAGATCCTGTTGTTGTTGCACCGCAGCCGCTTGGCGGAGCTTATCCGGATATTTGGCCAGTTGTGCTAAACGGAACCAGAACTATCACAATTTCCGGAAGGCAGTTTTCATCGGGAAGCAAAGGGTATGCGGGTGTTGATGTTCAGCTCACTGCAGGTTCGGTAACTACTAATATTGTTCCGCAGCCGGGATCTGATTTCTTTTCATGTCTGTTAAGCGGTACAAAAATTGGCGGTGTTTACCAGTCTGGTGATACATTATTTTTCAGAAAGTATGATTACTCTACAAACACTTATGATAGCAGGCTGATGCTGGCATTACCAACTGCTGAAATCGATGCAAACGGAAGAAAAGCAATTGCTTCTTCAACCGATGGACAGAATGTTTTTGCTATGTGGTATGTTTCAACTGCAGGCGTAGAAAAGCTTGCCGGCAAACTTTCAACTGATGGCGGCAATACTTTTGGCGCAATGACAACAGTTATGCCTACAACTTTTGTTGCAAATGGCGATGAAACATCTCCATGGTTCGGTATGGATTTAACTTACAAACCAAATTCAAGCACAGTTGTAGCAGCATGGTGCACGCAGCCGGTATCAAGCGTTAAAGGATATAAGATCCTTTCATGGTCGCCCGGTGTAAATGGCGGAAATCCTGTTGTTGTTGCTGATCACACAAACATGCCTGTACTTGGCGATACTGCCTGGGTATTCAATTCAACTGCCGTAATACAGGTAGGTATGACTTACATTTCACATCCAACACTTGCATATTCAGAAGATGGATCGACACTTGCATGTGTATTCTCTTCAGTACAAAAGGATAGTATTGTTTATCCAGCACCTATAACATTACTTTACAATGATGTATATATCAGTTATTCTTCAAATGACGGCTCAACGTGGTCGACACCAAAGATGATCTCGAGTTGTACTGTTGATGGTGATGAAATATACCCCGTTCTATCAAAGACAGGAAATACAACAGGTAACTTTGGATTGCTCTATTATCTATCAGCATATCCGGGGTCATCAAGCTTTTCACAGACAACTGCACCAGTTTCAAGGACCTATCCAATTTACACTAGGGTTAATCCTGTAACAGGAAACACTATTCCTATTGGTATCAATACAATTTCAATTGAAATACCTGAGAGGTTCTCACTGGCTCAGAATTATCCCAATCCGTTCAATCCTTCAACTACGATCAGATTCCAGCTTTCGAAAGCTTCAACAGTTAATATCAAGATCTTTGATGTAACAGGCAGAGAGATAGAAAGCATCGTTAAGGGAGAAATGGTACAGGCAGGAACCCACGAAGTGAAATTTGATGCATCTAAATTTGCAAGTGGTGTATATTTTTATTCATTAGAAGCAGATAATTTCAAAGAAACAAAGAAAATGATGCTTGTGAAATAAGCATGAAAATGAAAGGGGCAAATGTAGAGTTTGCCCCTCTTTTTATGCATTATCCATAGGCCACTTTTTATGTTGTAAATTAAAATGTTTGTATAATAAACACTTAATAATTTCTTAAAATATACTTGACTTCATAAGATATTTCAATTATATTTATTTAGAATTATTAAAAAAAACAACAAATATTAACTAAACGAAAGGCAGTGAAATGAAAAGATTGATTCTGTTTGTCGTTGGGGTTTCATTTATCGCAGCAATGTTCTATAATGTCGATGGACCAAAAAAGTTCAGCAATGCAAAGGAAACAGGAAGTAATGTAATTGATTCAAAAACTTCATCAACATATAGGCCTTCCGGTGTAGTTGATACTACCGGCAGGGTTTTCGGAATGAATGGTTACTATGACTATGTTACTAATGGAAATAACCTTCACAGGATTTGGGTTAGCGGTGATACAGTTATCGTGACATCTGATCAGACTGACTCGGTTAACGCACAACTTTCAACTGCCAGGAAATCATACTATCAATATACTTTTGATAATGGTGTAACCTGGGGAACAGGCGACGCAGTTTTGGTTAACCCCGATGGAAATGCTTATCCTGATCTACACCCAATGATAGTTAATGGCTCAAGAACTCCTGTTTTAACAGGAAGACAGTTTGTATCCGGTGCAAGAAGAGGTTATACCGGAGTTGATGTTCAGCTTGGTGCCGGTTCTTTTACAAACACTTTAGTGCCAACAGGTGCAGGAAGTGATAATTTTGGCTGGCCTGTAAGTGCAACTGAGGTTGCTTGTGCATGGCTTGGCGGCGGTACTGCCGATACTATTTATTTTGCAAAATTTGATGTTACTACTAATACTTATGGTGCAGTTACAGTATTATTTACTGGAGTGCCTGCGAACGCAAGGTCTTACACTGCTTCAAATGGAAACGGAAAAATTGCAGTGGGATATTGGTTTGCAACGGCACCTACTAAGTTAATTTATAGAGAGTCTACAAACGGTGGTACATCATTTGGTGCTGAAGTAACCGCATTTACCGAAGGGACTGTTGTTAACGGAACTGCGGTTGCTCCCTGGTTTAACGATGATATGATCTATAGCCCAAGCGGTAATCTTTGCTGGGCTTTCGGAACATTAGAGACAGGCAATTTTGGTACTATTCGTGGTTCCAAGCTGATGTTCTATAATCCTGCAGTTAATGGCGGAACTGCTGTTACAATTGCAGATTATCTGAACTACCCTCCGATGGCAGATACAAATGTATTTGGAAATGCTATTAGAAATACTCAGGTAGGGTTTACTTTTATGTCACATCCAAGCTTGGCTTATTCGTCTGATGGCTCTAGACTTTTTGTGGTCTATCATGGAGTTCAGCTTGATACTGTTAACAGTTCAAGTTATAGTGGTGATGGTTCTTACAACTATAACGATATATATGTACAGTATTCAGATGACAACGGCGCAACATGGAGCGCTCCGCGTAACTTGACAAATACTGCAGATCTTGATGAGATATATCCATCAGTTTCACTTGTCGGCTGCACAACTTCTGCAATTTCGATCACTTATCAGCTTTCCGAGTGCCCGGGTTGCACAAGCTTTACAAATACAACAACACCAACTTGCCCTGTTTGGCAGATTTACAGGAAATATAATCCTGAGACAGGTGTAATAATTGGCATAAGTAATGTGTCAAATGAGGTACCAAGCGGATTTTCGTTAAATCAGAATTACCCGAATCCGTTTAACCCCAATACAAAGATCAGGTTTTCAGTTCCAAAGGCAAGTAATGTAACACTTCTTGTCTATGATATAACCGGAAAACTTGTAGCTACATTGGCAAATAATCAAGCAGTAACTGCCGGAACAAAAGAAGTAGAATTCTCAGCTTCAAATCTTGCAAGCGGAATTTACTTCTATACTTTAAAAGCCGGTGAATTTACTGAAACTAAAAAAATGATACTTGTAAAATAATCTTAATTTAGAAGTCAGCCCTGGTTAATCTGATTAGCCGGGGCTTTCTTTGAATAATAAATCGGAGGTAATATAAATGAGGCTATTTAACCATTTCTTTTTAGCCCTTCTTCTAATTCTTGCGCTTAAAGTTACGGATTCGTTAAGTTCCGGCCTTGAATTCTATGGCACTACCGGAAAAATAACCGGTATAGTCAAAGATGACAAGGGCGAGCTGCTTATCGGAGCCAGGGTTGAAATTGAGGGTACTCAATTCCGCTCAGGAACGGATGAAAGCGGTCAATATGCAATTTTGAACGTACCCGTTGGCACATATTCAGTTAAATGTTCGTATGTCGGATTTGAATCCCAGATCCAGCAGGATGTAAAAGTAAGTGCCGATGTGACTTCAGAAATTAATTTTACAATGACACAAGGTGGCGTTGTACTTGATACTACAGTTATTATAGCAAAACGCAAAACCGTGGATAATGGTAGCGGAAAGATCATCAATTCACAGACAATTGATGAGGGTGGAATCAGGGGAATTGAAAATATTGTTGCAAAAACGAGTGGAATTGTTCAGGATGAAAAAGGCCAGAATATTAATATCCGCGGCGGCAGAGACGGCGAAACACAAATAATTATTGATGGTATTGTAACAAACAATCCGCTTGATAGAACTTCCACTGCAAATGTTTCTAATGGTGCATTGCAGGAGCTTGCTGTCTTAACCGGCGGTTTCAGCGCAGAATATGGAAACGTTCTCAGTGGCGTAATAAACGTTACAACTAAATCAGCAACTACAAAATTTTCAGGCGCAGTTGATATGGTATCAGATTTTATTGCTGGTAAAAGATCGCAGGGATACAATATATACAGTGTTAGCTTAGGCGGACCTGTTATACCTACAAAGAAACTGGCTAAATACTGGAGTGTATTCGGTAATTTTGAAAGACAATATTTCCTGGTTGATCAGCCTGTAAGCACAGATGTTGCTAAGCTATGGTCTGAGGACGGCATTTTGCCAAATTTCTCAAGAGACGGGTATTCATGGACAGGTAAGACAATTATAAGCATCGATGAAATGACAAAGGGTAAGATAAAGATAAACCTGACTGCAGGATACAGTGGAAACATCGAAAGATCAAGGCAGTGGGTAGGTTCTTTTGGTCTCTTCAATTCATATATGAATCCCAAGATTAGAGATGAGAACCAGCAGGGTTTCTTTAAGATAAACCAATTGTTCGGTTCAAAGACTTTCTATGACCTTCAGGCTTCGTACTTAAGGTCAACTTCAACCGGCTCTCCGGGCTTGTTCAGCATGGATGAAAGCTATAAAGGTCTCACTAATGGCTGGACATATCCATGGTATCTGGCAATTGGTGATACAAACGTCATCCCGGGTCTTAGCGGTAACGGGAGTTCAATTTCAAATAATGTAAATTATGGTGTATTCAGAAATCCATATGACCTTGCCGGAATATCCGCGTTTTCCGGTAATATATTCGGAAAAAGGAAAACAGATCAGCTTGCTTTTAATCTGAATTTCACTCACCAGGTGTTAACTAAGAAATTTGGAAACCATGAATTAAAATTTGGCGGAGAATACAAGCAGTATAAGATCAGGATGTATGATGTAAATCCGCTTTCTTATTCAACAATTAATTACAACAAATATAGTGATTCATCCGGTTTTGTTGTAAGTACTCCGGTTATATCGGATGATGATGGTAATGCAGCATTCCTGAATGCGTTCGGGTATGACCCGTTTGGTGTCGAGTCCGATGTTGATTATTTAGACGCTCAGGGCAATAATGTCACTGAAGGTCCATTGAAACCAAGAGTAGGAGCATTTTATTTTCTTGATAAAATGGAGTTCAGTTATTTTAATACAAATATAGGCGTAAGGGTTGACTATCTTGATCCTAATACTACGGTACCTATAGATTACCGGAATTTAAAGGGTTCTGATGGCCAATTTACTTTTGCCGATTATAAAAAAGTAGAGAAGACAATAATTGTAAGCCCGAGACTAGGGTTCTCGTTCCCGATAACTGATAAAACTGTTTTCCATGCACAATACGGTAAATTTGTTCAGCTGCCAGCATTGGAGAATCTTTACACAAATCAAAGGGTACTGCGTGATCTTGCTGATGGCGGTGTAGGATACTTTACGATATTTAATAACCCGCTGCTTAAGCCTGAAAAGACAACGGCTTATGAATTGGGTGTTAAGCACACTGCGGGGGAATACCTGACATTAGGATTAACTGCATATTACAAAGAGACATCAGACCTTATCCAGGCAAGGAATATAAAGGCATATGACCTTTCTTACGGCTTCGCAATTTATGATAACGGTGATTTCGGTATTATAAGAGGATTAGATTTCAGTCTTGACCTCAGAAGGATAAACAGGTTAAGAGCTTCTGTTTCTTATGGACTCGCTTTTGCATCAGGAACAGGTTCGGATATCAACACATTAAGCAATGTTGCTTATAACGGTGATGAACCGCCGAAACTTCCGAATGCACTTGATTACGATCAGAGGCACACGGGTGCTGTTGAGCTTGATTACAGGTGGGGAACCGAAGATGTGCCCAAAGGATTCTGGGGCGGGGTACTTTCAAGGCTTGGTATTAATGTATTGTTCAGTTTCAATTCAGGAAGGCCCTATACTCCACAAAACAATGCAACAGATCCTTTGGCAGTGGTTTCAGGATTGCAGGGAAACCAGCCAATTGCACCGATCAATTCAGCATATTACCCATGGAATTATAAACTTGATCTGAAAATAGACAAATCAGTGAAGATATTTGATAAGCTGAATGCTAATATTTATTTATTAGTATTGAATGCTCTGGATCAGGAATTGATAAATGCTGTTTTTGAAGGTTCAGGTGAACCTGGTTATACGGGATGGCTTGATAGTTTTCCCGGAAAGCAATGGGCTCAGCAGAATGGACCCGAAGCTGTAAGGCTTTATAATATCAGATCACATGCGATTAACAACTATGGCCCGCCAAGACAAGTAAGGCTCGGACTTAGATTATTTTTTAATTAAACTCGGGAAATAATTAGACTATGAATAAATACGTTAAACATAATAAAATACTTCTTCTGGTACTGGCATTTTTGCTCATTGGAAGTAATTCTTTTGCAGATAAGCCTAAGAACCTTCCTGTGGTAACTGTGGAAGCCGGTATACAGCAGTTATTTATGCAGGGGAACAATATTAATACTACATTCAGATCTGACGGGATATTTAATTATGACTTTATTACCTTCCCGACATCTGATGCAGGTATGATTTGGCCGGTAAGCTCACCATCAAGGAAGACTATCAATTATACTTCCGGGATTTGGGTAGGAGCTAAAATTAACGGGGCGATAAAGACGGCTGTAGCTGCATACGCTTCGCATTTTACACCGGGTAATATTCCTGTATTAGGACAAGTCACTCCGCAATCGGTATGTAATGATCCACGTTTCAGGATCTATTACGTACAATTAACGGACCCTACTTTGACAAGTGGAGGTACCAAGACTAAATTGGCAGGTGGAAGAAACTATACATTTACTTATGATGACTGGGCAACCTGGCCTACAGATCTTGGCGCTCCGTACGTCGAAGTAAACGGCATTCCCGGTTACCAGCCTTCATTTGATGGTGACAGGCCCGGTATTGGTAATAGTGAAGCAAGGCCTGATGAAATTTCATTTATGATTTATCAGGATTTTACAAATTGCACAAACAACATTCACCAGGCACAGATCTCTTTGCCGGGCGGAACACTCCCAATGGGAGTTGAAGTTCAACAGTTGGCTTTCCAGTTCAACTCACCCGGTTTAACAGATATGTACTTTGTTAAATGGCATGTTATTAACAGAAGCAATGATCGCTGGGATAGTACTTACATTTCTGTGTTTGATGATGCAGATGTAGGAAACGGTTCATGCGGTGCTGGTGATGATGCTGTTGGATGCGATACTAATAAAAATGTAGCTTTTGTATATAATGCAGATAACAACGATTGTAATTACGGTTCACCACCGCCTGCTATAGGTTACAGGTATTTACAGAGTCCGATATTGCAAACAAACAATCCTTCAGATTCTGCTTTCCTTCCATATGATACTTTAATTGGATATGTTAAGTTAGGATTAACAGGATTTAATTACTTCGTAAATGGTGCACCGGACCCCTGTAACAATGACCCGGATGATTTCAGTGCAGGTTATAATTTAATGAGGGGTATGGATGGATGCGGAAATCCAAGAATTAACCCGACTCCTGGCGGAGGACCTACTCTGTTCATGTATCCTGGTAATGCTTGTACCAGGACGGGATGGTTTGATAGTGCTTCACATGACGGAAGATTCCTGCAGAATAGCGGTCCATTTACGATGAATTCAAATGATACTCAAACAGTAGTTATTGGATGTTTTGTTGGTATCGGAAGTGATAATTTCCAGAGTGTATGCGTATTATTGAATAATGCTGATAGAGTTCAGAGAATATATGACCTTAATTTCCGTTCAATTCCTCTGCCTCCGCCTCCACAGGTGAGCGCAGTAGCAGACGGGAATGGTGCAGTGACTTTGTATTGGTCAAATCTCTCTGAATCATACAATGAATTTGATAAGATCGATTTAACAGGATTCTGGAAATTCCAGGGTTATGAAATTTATCAAATAAAACCAGGTACTGGCGGCGATAATCCGGAAGACAGAAGATTACTGGCTATTTATGATGTAATAGACAGCATTACAACTGTTATGGATTCAGTTGAGACACTTCAGCCGAATGGTTCAAATGTGTGGGAATTTAAGCCTACTGCATTGGGAACAAATTCAGGTATTTCAAGACACATTGGACTGACTCAAAACGCTTTTCCTCCCGGTGTCAACAACTTTTTCATCAATGGAACAACATATAAATTTGCTGTTGTTGCGTACGGTGTAAATTTGCGTGGACTACCGCCATACAAGGTTCTCAAAAATCCTATCGGTTCCCAGGTTATTGAAGTTGTTCCTAATTATCCGACATTAGGCAGTAACTTCATCAACAAATTTGGAGATACCCTGGTAACAAACAGGGTTGATAGGGGATTTGTTCCAATTGTACTGGATCCAAAGAAAGTAATATCCGCAAGATATCAGCAGGTCTTTAGTTCAGATTCTACTTTCGGTCTTGTAAGGATCATTAATAATGCACAGGTAGATACATTGGTGAGAAATGCCACCAATAAATCAATTCTTAATAATGATGCATTTGTCTATGATGGTATATTGTTCAAAGCCGATTCAATCACTACACTTAACATGGGTGTTATCAGAGACCCAGGTCCGGGTGCTCAGACTTCAGGCAGGGGCTGGACTTACAGTAATAGTAATATAAACTTTGCTGGTGTTGATACACTTTCATTTGTAAATTATCCAACCGGTAATTACAAGCCGATGCAAAGCGTATCGATGGGATTGACATGGCCAACTATTCGTAATTTCAAGAATAATTTCAAGAGCAAAATTGATTATACTTTTATTAAAACATATTCTTTAAAGAAGGTTAAGATTACCTTTGGACAGACTCAGAAAGCATACAGGTACATGGGTGCAGTTAATAATTCCCCGTACCGTGATTATGTTGATGTCCCGTTCACTGTGGAAATCGACGATCCTCTGGACACAAACTCCGCACCAAGACAGGTTAATGTGGCATTCTATGATGGTGATTCTAGTACTACCTGGAATCCCAAAGCACAGCCTGATGGTGGCTTGGAGATGATTTACATAATGTATTCAAACTATTCTGCGACACCAAGTACAGCCTACACAACCAGGAACATAAACTTTGCTACTCAGTTTGGTGCAATGGATGTACTGTATGTTTGGTGGCCAAGGTTATTGAACGGAAGCAGCCCGGCATACCAGAATGGTGATGTAATGACCATTACCCCGTATACCCAGCTCAAATATCAGCAGAGTCCGGGTATGATTACAGTTACAGAAGTTTCAACTGTAGCTCCAACTTTAGGAAGTGTTACCATAGCCCAGGAAAGAGGCGAATTAGAAAAAGTAAGGGTTGTGCCAAATCCGTATTATGGCGGTCATGCACAGGAAACAAGCTCGTTTGATAGGTTTGTTAAGTTCATGAATATGCCAAAACAGGCTACTATTTATCTTTATTCATTAAATGGTAATCTTATCAGAATGATCAATAAGAATGATAATAATACATCGATCAATTGGGATCTTCTGAATACAGATAATATACCGATTGCAAGTGGAATTTATATTGCGTTCATTGATGCACCCGGTATTGGTACGAAAACTATTAAGCTGGCAATATTTACTCCGGAGGAAAGACTCGATGCGTTCTAAACACTTTTTTGAAAAACTAAAGGAGCACAAAATGAAATCATATTATAAAATAATTCAAACTGCTAAAATTGCAATAATTGCTTTGTTGCTATGCGGCAGTATAGGCTTCGCAGGTGACCGTAGCAAATACGGCACATCTGCCGCTCCGGAATTACTGATACCTGTTGGCTCTAAAGGTACTTCATTAAGCGGTTCTATGATATCATCAATTACCGGAGTAGATGCAATGTACTGGAATCCTGCCGGGTTATCAATGATGACTAATCAGACAGAAGTACTTGCTTCACACATGAAATATATCGCTGATATTGATGTAAACTATGTAGCAGGTGCTGTTAATCTTGGCGGCATGGGAGTTATTGGTGCAAGCTTAAAAACACTTAGCTTCGGCGATGAGCTTGTTACCACTCTTGAAAGCCCTGATGGAACCGGTGAAACCTGGTCTCCAACTTATCTGACAACTTCTGTATCATATGCAAGAAAAATGTCAGATAAAATACTCTTTGGAACAACTGTCAAGATCATTTATGAACAAATTTCTACTGTTTCTGCAACAGGTTTTGCATTCGATTTTGGTTTGCAATATCTTGCAGGCAAGTCCGGACTTAAATTCGGAGTTGCATTGAAGAATTTTGGACCATCTATGAGGTTTGATGGTATTGCTCTTGAGCAAAATTACATTCCTGCAGGTAATGTTGGTACTGCAACTGAGCCAAGAAGGATAACTTTGCAGGATTTCTCTTTGCCAACTACCCTGGAAATCGGTTTATCATACGATCTCCCGATTGGGAAAAAGAATAACGTTCAGTTATCAACTACTTTCCAGAATAACAACTTCTCAAGTGATGAGTATAGGGTTGGACTGGAATACAACTATAACAACTATGTATTCCTTAGGGGTGCATATGCTTTTACACCGGATTATAAAGCTGAAGACGGCCTGATCAAAAAAGATCAGAATCTCTTCGGACCTTCTTTTGGTGTAGGGCTGCAGTATCCATTCGGGAATATGAGGTTAGGACTGGATTATGCTTACAGAGTAACCCAGAGGTTTAATGCTAACCAGTGGTTTTCGTTAACTGTGGGCTTCTAAAATGCAGATCTGATTGAAACTTTTTTCGAAAATGCCATTTACTACTGTAAATGGCATTTTCTTTTTAACCCACTTTTTATAATACTATTCCTATGAGAATCATACGTGTAATAATTGTCCTCATTATGTTTCAATCATTGGCCTTTTCAGGCGATGATTTCAATTTTGATTTTGATTATTCAATTTTCAAAGATGAATCAAGTAAAAATTTTGTTGAGTTCTATTATTCTTTTAATCCGGACAACTTAATATTTATCAAAACAGCAAACGGGTATGAAGCCAGCGGCAAGATCTCAATGACTGTTATTAACAAAAGCACACAGAAAACTGTAGTTGCCAAAGACTTTAAAGTGCCCATCAGTCTTATTGATACTTCAGGAAGCTTCAAGCATTTTAAGCTGACCGGACAGATTAATGTTCTACTTGATACAGGAACTTATGCTGTAAAGGTCAGAGCATCGGATTTTACAGATTCTGTAAAATACGCTGATTTTAATGAAGATATAGTTCTTAAAGATTTTTCAAAAACACAATTGAGTTTAAGTACTATTCAGTTAAGTACAGGTATTGTCAAATCAGATGACATTAGTAACATCTTTTATAAGAATACACTGGAGGTCACTCCAAATCCATCAGCTTTATTTGGTTATAATCTCAATAAACTTTACTACTATCTTGAGATATATAATATTAACACTGCAGATCTTGGAAGCAAGTATTCAGTTGCTGTAACTATTGCAAATCAGGATGGAACTGAAATCAAGTCAGCTAATAGGGAGTACACCGTACAGGCTGATTCAAAGGTAGAATTTGGTTCAGTTGACATTACCGGATTGCCTTCAAATCGTTACCTGCTGCTTGTTAAACTTTTTGATGAGGAAAACGAAGAAAGACTCAGAGCATTCAAATATTTCTATATTTATAACAGTGATTCGAATACGGCAACGGTTAACCTGACAGAACTTGAAAACGAATACCTGCTTAGCGAATACCCTAAGATGAATGAGAAAGATGTTGAAAAAGAATTTAACAGGGCAATTTATATCATGACTGATGTTCAGAAAGGGCAGTATGAACAGCATAAAACACTTGATGAAAAAAGAATGTTTATGTTCAAATACTGGAAACTTATCAGCCCGATTCTGACCAAGAAAGAGTATTTCTCCAGGATTGAATACGCGAATAAGAACTTCAGAAGTGATTTTCGTGATGGGTGGAAGTCAGATAGGGGGAGAGTCTATTCAATTTTCGGCAAATACGATGAAATTGAGAGATTTCCATATGAAGGATCAACGAGGGCTTATGAGATTTGGACCTACAATAAGCTTCAGGGAGGTGCTATTTTTGTGTTTATTGATATGAGCGCAGGTTACGGCGATTACCAATTGGTACACTCAACTGCCCAAAATGAGATACGTGATGAAGAATGGCAGGAAAAGTTGAAACTGCGTTAATCATTAAATAATCTAACTATGCCGGCTTTGAGCCGGCTTTTTTTGTATAAGATTTTATTTAGGATTTAAACAAAGTAAATTATTATAGATATTTGAAATTAACAATTTAAATTGAATATTGTTTAGATACAGGTACCATATTGTAATTGCTTCGTTTATCCTATCGGTAATTCTTTGGTTGTCTTTAAATTTAAACCAGACATACGAGATAGAAAAAACCATTCCGATAAAAATTAATATAAACAAACCATTTGCCGTATCAGGCAATATACCACTGAATCTTGAGGCCAAGTTCAGAGGGAGCGGCTGGAATCTGCTTCGGCTCTTTACGTCGCTCAATTTGCAGTTCAATTACGATCTAAATACCAGAAAAAAAGATAAATTCATTATTTTAACAAAGGAATATCTTGAAAATAGCCTCGGTCTAAGTGATAATATGGCAATAGTTTCCACATATCCTGAGACACTATTCGTGAATATTGAAAGTTATGAAGAAAAGTATGTGAAACTAATGCCTAAGATCCTGATCGAGTGTATGGAAGGCTACCAGGTTGTTGGAAAACCTATCCTTATACCGGATAGCTTAAAAATAGGTGGTGCAATTGACCTGCTCAGGAATATTAATCATTTGAATTCGAGATCATTTTTCTTTGACGGAGTAAATGCAGAGATTATCAGAAATATTCCGGTTTCGGATAGTCTATCGAATTTGCTTTGGATGTCACAAAATGAGGTTAAATTGATAGTGAATGTTGAATTGACAGCAGAAAAGGAATTCACAGATGTTAATATAAGTGTATCAAATATTCCTTCTGATAAAGACGTCTTGTTGATTCCGCAAACGATTGCAGTGCATTTGAAGGGTGGAGTAAACCAGCTTTCAAAAGTTGATAATACCAAAATAATTGCAAAAATTGATTTTGAAAAAATATTATCGGATACTACAGGTTCCATTACTCCGAAGTTTGAGGTTCCGGAAGGCTGCACTGTTATAGCGGCAAAGCCGGAATCAATTCAGTATGTTATAAAGAAGAAAACACAATAACAGATATTTTGTCATTGATAGCAGAAATAAAATTAGAATTACGATCTTTAATTGCAGCGATTAAGACTCTAAGTTTTAAAGAGAGTTTTATTTTCATTTCTGTTGCCATAATAACATTTGTTTCGATGTATTATGCTTCTCCGAATTTTTTCAGGAAGATATTTGATACAAGTGATGATAAATTCTATTCATCATTATATTGGTTTTCTGCAGATGGTGTCTTGATGCTTATTATTCCCTTAATACTTATACCGCTGGTGTTAAAAGGAAAACCTTCTGAATACGGATTCAGGATAGGTGATTATAAGTTCGGACTGAAATCGAGTTTATTGTTCGTAGCGTTGATGCTGCCTTTCTTATGGATTGCATCGGGATCGAAGAGTTTTGCCAGTACATATCCACAGGGAGGGCCTTTTGTAAGAGAGAATATAAGTGTTCTTTTATATTATGAGCTTTTTGTGGGATTCTATATGCTTGCATGGGAGTTCTTCTGGCGCGGTTATATGATGTTCGGCCTGAAACAAAAGTTTGGATTTTATGCAATCTTTATACAGATGATACCGTTCTTTATTTTACACAGGGGAAAGCCGGAAATTGAAACATTTGCATCTATTTTTGCCGGGCTTATACTCGGTATTCAGGCATGGAGGGCAAACTCGTTTATATACTGTTTTCTTGTGCACTGGTCTGTTATGATCTTTATTGATGTGATATCTGTTCTAAGATACAGGTCGCAATCATACGGAATTGGTTTTGATGCATTCATGAAACTTTTTACAAATTAATCCGAATAAAATAATGAGACTTTGCATAAATATTGATCATATTGCAACCCTAAGGCAAGCAAGAAGAGAATCAGAGCCTGATCCTGTTATTGCAGCAGGAATTTGTGAATTGGCCGGAGCGGACGGTATCGTCTGCCATTTGAGGGAAGATAGAAGGCACATAGTTGATAGAGACGTGAAAATACTGAAGGAAACGGTAAAGACAAAACTTGACTTTGAAATGGCGGCTACAGATGAAATGGTAAAAATTGCATGTGACCTAAAGCCGTACATGGTTACACTTGTTCCCGAAAAAAGAGAAGAGTTGACAACTGAAGGCGGCCTGAATCTTACAGCGGCTGAGTTTAAATTGACGCCTGCAATTGAAAAACTAAAGGAGGACGGTATTAAGGTAAGTTTGTTTATAGAACCGTCTCCTGAAAATGTAGATCTAGCTTTAGAATACGGCGCAGATATGATAGAGATCCATACAGGCAAGTATGCAAGGCTTCAAAATTCCGTTGAGCTTATCACAGAACTCGAAAAGATCAGACAAACTGCATCAATTGCAAAAGGACTTGGAATAGGTGTAAATGCCGGGCACGGTTTGAATTACCGGAACATTACTGCAATAGCCAACATATACGATATCGATGAAGTAAGTATCGGGCACTCTATAATAGCAAGAGCAGCATTTACGGGACTTGACTCTGCTGTAAGAGAAATGCTGACAATTATCAGAAGAATAAGGCAATAGTGAAATTCAGCAAAGAATTGATCAACAGGCTTGCTGAAGCAAAAAGTGTCTCGGTTCTAACCGGAGCCGGAGTTTCGGCAGAAAGCGGTGTACCTACTTTCAGAGATAAAGGCGGTATTTGGGAGAAATTCAGACCCGAAGACCTCGCTAACTTTGATGCATTTATTAATGATCCAGATTTTGTGTGGAACTGGTATCAGCACAGGCGTGAAGTAATGAGGGATGTTAAGCCAAATCCCGGACATTTAGCGCTGGCCGAAATGGAGGAGATGTTCCCCAATTTTACCGTCATCACACAGAATATTGATAATCTGCATTTTCGAGCCGGCAGCAAAAATGTAACCGAGCTTCACGGAAATATCGAGCGGAGTTTCTGCCTGAAGTGCAGGACTTTTTATAATGAGATCGATGTTACTGAAAAGAAAGTTCTTAGATGTGAAAAATGCGGCGGTTTAATAAGGCCTGATGTTGTATGGTTTGGAGAAATGCTGCCTGAAAAGGCATTGATGTACGCCGAGGAGTGTGCCGCTGCTTCGGATGTGTTCTTTTCGATCGGAACATCGGCAGAAGTCTACCCTGCTGCTTTAATGCCTTTAATAGCAAAAAGAGCCGGGGCATATGTAGTGGAGATTAATACAAAACCAACTGTTATGTCGGCGGATCTTGATGAAGTAATTCAGGGAAAAAGCGGTGAAGTTTTAAGTGAATTAATAAAATTGATTAGAGCAAATAAAAATAATTAATTTATATTGGCCTCCGTTCTAAAAGCAAATAGTCTGGTAAAGATATATAATAAGCGACCTGTTGTTGATGGGGTCTCCATTTCTGTGAAGCAGGGTGAGGTTGTAGGACTGCTTGGACCTAACGGAGCAGGTAAAACAACTACTTTCTATGTCATTACCGGCATGATTAAACCTAACTCAGGAGAGATCTTACTTGATGGTGAAGATATATCTTCACAGCCAATGTACAAAAGAGCAAGACTGGGAATTGGATATCTGCCGCAGGAAGCTTCTATTTTCCAGAAAATGACCGTTTACCAGAATATATATTCAGTTCTTGAGTTTATGCACATGGAAAAATTTGAGAGAGAAGAAAAGGCAAATGAACTGATGAAAGAATTTGGAATAAGTCACATTTCCGGTAGTAAGGGTTACGTTCTATCGGGAGGTGAAAGAAGGCGCACAGAAATAGCCCGTGCAATTGCAACAGATCCCAAATTCATACTACTGGATGAGCCCTTTGCCGGTATTGACCCTATTGCCGTAGAGGAAATTATGAAAATTGTTGCCAAGCTTAAGGAAAAGGGTATTGGTGTGCTTATAACAGATCATAATGTACATGAAACATTATCAATTGTCGATAGGGGCTATATATTAATTGAAGGCAAAATATTCCGCCAGGGTTCTTCCGAGGTTCTTGCCGATGATGAAAAAGTACGTAAGCTGTATTTAGGCGAAAGTTTTAAGCTTGATAGGTATCAGCAATGAAAAAAGTTATCCTTGCAGTTTCCGCACATCCCGATGATATCGAGTTCTCCTGCGGCGGAACAATGTTTAAATACGAAGAATTGGGATTTGAAATTTATTTCGCAGTTGCTACTAATGGTGAAAATGGATTTAAGATCGCGCATAAACCCAAGGCTGAGAGAATTAAGATCAGGCATAAAGAACAACTCAAAGCCGCAGGGGTACTTGGAGTTAAAAAAGTGTTTTTTCTTAATCAAAGAGATTGCCATTTGGAATATACAGAGGGTCTCCGAACTAAACTGGTTAAGATAATCAAAGAAGTTGAACCTGATATCATATTCAGTTTTGATCCGGCTAACAAATCGTTTGAAAGCATAAATCTCAATCACCGCGATCACCGGATAATTGCAGAGGCAGTGTTTGATGCGGTTTTTGCAGCAAGGAACCGTTACGCATACCCGGGAAATCCTCATGCAGTTAGTTTTTTTCACTTCTTCGGGCCGGATAAGCCAAACTATTTTGAGAACATTACCAAGTACATAGATTGTAAAATTAAGCTCATTGAAGCCCATAGATCGCAGTTTGATGATTACAATTCGATGGCAAAGTGGGTAAAATTTCATCTTTCCAGCTATACCAGGAAGTATAAATTCAGCGAAAAATTCAGGATAGTAGAAATAAAGAAACCGTTTGTGATGGAGGATGCCGGTGATAAGAGTAAGTGAAGATGAGTTTCACAGCATGATGGATGATGCCATAGCATCTATCCCGGCACATTTCAAGAAGAAAATTGATAATGTAGCTTTCATTGTTGAGCAGTATCCAACAGAAAGTGATATTGAAAAACTGGGACTGCCGAATATTTATTCGCTGCTGGGATTGTACTCAGGAGTCCCATACACATTCAGAAATACTTATTACATGGGAGTCACACCGGACAGAATCATATTATTTCAGAGAAATATCGAATCACACTGTGATACAATTGATGAGTTAAAAGAAAAGATTCGGGAAGTTGTGATACATGAGGTGGCACATTATTTCGGTATGGATGAAGATGAGGTACGGCAGGCAGGTTATTAATTATAGCTCTATTTGTGAACCTACTTCAAATACTCTGTCATTTGGAATGTTGAAGAACTCGGTGACTCTTTGTGAATTCCGGGATAGAAGTACAAACAATTTTTTCCTGAGTCTAATGAACCCATTGCGGTCCTTAACCACAAGAAGCTCTCTTCCAAGGAAAAACGTTGTTTTCTCGATATTTATCGTTATTCCTTTTGAATTTAGTAAGGCTATTATCTGCTGCATATTCGCATTATCCATAAATCCATACGAAGCCATGACCCTGTAGAATCCGTCAGTTGGGTTGGCAATTACTATAGAATCTTCTTCGTTAATATGCGGCACTTTTTTGAATATAATACTTAATACGATTATCTGCTTATGAAGAACCCTGTTATGTTTAAGGTTCTTAACAAGTGCAGGCGGAGTACCCTTTGGATTGCTTGACATATATATAGCTGTACCCGGAGTAGATACAACCCTCACACTCATAACCTCATCTATAAAGTTTTCGATTGGCTGAGTTTCTTCTTCGATCTTCAGCAGAAGTTTCTTCCTGCCCCAATTCCATGTCGTCATTATGAGGTAAATCATTGCACCTATTACAAGCGGTACCCATCCGCCATGAAGTATCTTTAATAAATTTGCGCCCCAAAAGGCAAGATCAACCGTTATAAAAAATAATGAAATAAATACTGAGAATATTATAGACCATTTCCAGAGATTTCTCATTGCGACAAAAGCCAGTATAGTTGTAATAACCATAGTTGAAGTAACAGCAATGCCATAAGCGGCAGCCAGGTTACCGGAAGTCCTGAAGCTGAATACAAGCCAAATAGTGCCAATAAATAATAGCCAGTTTAGCTGTGGAATATATATTTGCCCGCGTTCTTCACGCGAGGTGTGAATTATCCTTACCCTGGGCAAATAGCCCAGTTGTATAGCCTGCTGAGTGATTGAAAACGCGCCGGAGATCAGTGCCTGGGAAGCAATTACAGTAGCAATTGTAGAAATTGCTACCATTGGGTAAAGCGCCCAATCAGGAGCAAGGAAGTAAAATGGATTTTTAGCAGCAAGCGGATTCTGCAGCATCATCGCCCCTTGCCCGAAATAGTTCAGTACCAGGCAAGGCAACACCATTGTAAACCATGCAATCCTTATCGGCTTTGGTCCAAAGTGTCCCATATCGGCATAAAGCGCTTCGCCTCCTGTAACAACCAGGAATACAGATCCTAATATTACAAATCCATGAAACCCATTCGATAAAAAGAAATGATAGGCATATGCCGGGTTTAATGCCATAATAACTTCAGGGTTCTTAACAATTGCGGCAATTCCTAGTGAGGCTATTGATAAAAACCAGACGATCATAATAGGTCCGAATATTATACCGACTTTGCCTGTGCCCCTGTGCTGAAAATAAAACAAGAAGAATAATATTACAACCGTTATTGGGATTACATAGTGTTCCAAATGAGGTGTAGCTATTTGCAGTCCTTCAACGGCACTAAGTACAGAAATAGCGGGAGTTATGATCCCATCTCCGTAAAGTAAAGCAGCGCCAAACAATCCTATGCTGATAATGATGATATAGCTTAAGCCATATTTTTTCGGGCGCACCAATTCCATCAGTGCAAGGATTCCCCCTTCACCTTCGTTATCTGCCCTCATTACAATTATCAAGTACTTAACAGAAATGACAATAATAAGAGCCCAGAACACCAATGAAAGTACTCCTAATACGTTATCATGTGTTGGTAAAACACCATGAGCTGGCGAAAAACACTCCTTAAGCGCGTATAAAGGACTTGTACCGATATCTCCATACACTACTCCTAAAGCCCCTACAGATAGAAACAGCAAGTACTTCAGATGCTTATTACTATTATTTGTATCTGTTGGAGAAATATTTGATTGGTTGGTACTTATTCTATTTATAGTCTGATTTTTGCCATTACATAAATCTATGTGAAGTAGCAGTCTTTAAATTTAATAAAAAGCATATCATTTAGAAACTGCATTATTAGTATCAATATTTCAGTAAAATATCAATAACTATTTGTATCTTGTATCAATAGTACAATTGGAATAGTTACTCAAAAAATGCACTTTCAATTAAAATTGCTTAAAATTATATTGCCAAATCATGAATAAAATACTATTTCAAATCAATTACGATGTTTACCCTGAAAAGAGGGATGATTTTCTTGTGGATGCAAAAGAGCTTGAAAATTACATGAATTCTCATACAAAGCATAATTATATGATTGTTGAGGACAAAAACAAAAAGAACAGTTTTTCAGAGGTTTATGTGCTGAATGATGAAGCTGAATTTGAAGGGCTTGAAGACGAAATGGACGATACTATCTACGGGTTGACTACCAAAATTTTAGGCGAGTACGTGGTTGACGGTAAAACCAAATACTCCACGCTGTACCAGATCAGCTAACAATAGTTGCGAAATTATGGTTTATAAACAGGTATTTATCAATACTTCATATACCTTTATATCTGCACACTTAAGAAATTTAATTTTTGTTAATTTAGCTGTATGAACTGAATTAACACTATTGGCACAACTGAAAAAAAATAAACCAAGTTTTAAATCGGATAAAACTGTAAGGTTTTTCCTTGGATTATTGACCGTTATACTTATAACTGCAATGTTTCCGAAATATGAAACAATTGAAGCTGATTATACTGTAGGGATGGTTTGGAGCAAAGAAGACCTTATTGCTCCTTTTAGCTTTCCCATATACAAAAGTGAATCCGTTTATGGAAAAGAAGTTGATGAAGCCAAAAACAAAGTTCTTCCCGTATTCAATGTCAATCCGAACAGTACATCTGATCAAAACTGGCTGGACACACTGAACGTTTTGTTCTCGCAAATTCAAAAGGTTATCGATTATGAATCCGAGTTTGAGAAAGAGAAATCGTTACCTGAAGAAAAGAGAACTACATCCGAGCAGATACTCAATAACCTTAAATCAGATCTTCGTGTTTCGTTTACCGAGGCCGAGTGGAACAGCATAACCGGAAATCTGAATAGCCAGCAGGCATTAGATGCCTTCAGAAAGAAGATCATTCAGTCTTTAAACCAGTTAAATGATAAGAAGATAATCGATATTCCCAAAAGCGGGATAAGTACTGGAAAGATTGCATACTTTAAAAATAAAATTGAAGAAACCATTGACGTTAACGATGTAAGAGACGGATTAGAAACAGATAGAATACTCACTAACGATTTTGACAGTTTCTTTAGGAACCAGGAGCTTGCAAGCGTATCATTGAAGATCGCAAAATCATTTATTTTCCCTGATTTTGTTTATGACAAAAATGAAACTGAAAAGATTCTTTATTCAGTCACTGAGGCTGTTCCAAAAACATTTGGTCTTGTAAGAGAAAACGAGAGGATAGTAAGTAAGCATGAGCCTATTAATGAAGTAACTAAACTTAAGCTGGAATCTTACAAAAGAGTGAGGAATGAACAGATAGGCAATACCGATTTCATATTACAGCAGCTTGGACGGTTCCTTTTCGTCGCCTTGATGGTCTTTCTGATCGGTATATTTCTGTTTAAAATGAGAAGCCGTGTTTTCGATGATAATTTTAAGCTGATAATCATTGCTTCTGTTATCCTTCTTCAGTGTTTATTTTCTTATTTAAGTCTTCAGCTAAAAGTTAATTTCCCTATTGAGTATGTAATTTTTGTCCCGGTAGCAGCAATGCTGCTTACAATAATATTTGATTCAAGACTTGCTGTTTATATAATTATCATAATTTGCATACTTGTTTCAGCAGTCAGAGGAGGGGATTACGATATCCTGATCCCGAATTTCTGTGCATCAGTGCTGGTTGTTTATTCGGTTAGAGATATCAAGAACCGCTCGCAGATATTTGTTTCTATGATATACATTTTTGCGGGGTATTTCGCAGCAATTCTTGCTATAGGGCTTGAGCGGTATGAAGATGTCGGCATGATGAAATCACAGGTATTTTTTGCTGCCCTTAATTCGCTGCTTTCTCCTATTTTGGCTTACGGTTTATTGATCTTTTATGAGCGTGTATTCAGAGTAGCAACTGATCTGGTATTTTTAGAACTAAGTGATTTCAACAATCCATTACTAAGAGATCTCTCTTCTAAAGCTCCCGGGACATTCCATCATTCAATTATCATGGGAAATCTATCTGAGCAGGCTGCAAAAGAAATAGGCGCTAACCAGATACTTGCCAGGGTTGGATGCTATTATCACGATATTGGGAAGATACTCAATCCTGATTATTATGTTGAAAATCAAATGGATTCAAATAAGCATGACGATCTTAACCCTTCTTTAAGCGCAAAAATGATAATATCGCACGTCAGAAACGGTATTAAACTTGCCGAAAAATACCGATTGCCAAAAGAGATCATCGATTTTATCCCTATGCATCACGGCACTAACCTTGTATCATATTTTTATGAAAAAGCCAGGACAGACGATGGCGAAGTAGATACTACGCATGAATATATTTACCGTTACCCGGGTCCAAAACCCCAGACAAAAGAAACAGGAATTGTTATGCTTGCTGATTCAACTGAGGCGGCAACAAGATCTATCGAAGACCCTACGCCGGCAAAGCTTGAAACCCAGATCAGTGAGATCATCAAAGCCAGATTTCTTGATGGAGAGCTTGATGAGTGCGACCTGACTTTGAAAGACCTTATTAAGATCAAACAGAGTTTTCTTAAGACTATTGTTGGTATTCATCATCACAGAATTAAATATCCCGAAAATATTGAAAGTGAAGAAGAAAATGTCTCCTGATAATGAAGTTAATGATCAAAAAACTACACAAATAAGATCATTTTTGCTTTATTTGGAGCTTGAAAAATCGCTTTCTGAAAACACCATAAGATCATACGAATTTGATCTGTATAAATTCAAAGAGTTCGTTAGCTCTCACGGAGTAAATTCGTTTGAAAATGTTAACGAAGAGCACATCAATAAATTCCTCCTGCAATTAAAGAAAGAAAACCGCGCAGCAACAACTGCAAGGATACTATCTTCACTCAGGCAATTCTTCAATCACTTGATCGATAAGCAAAAAACCACTGTAAAGATTAACCCCCTTGAGTTTTTTGATTCGCCAAAGCTGGCAAGGAAGCTTCCGGATGTACTCACAGTTCAGGAAATTGACAAAATATTAAATCAGCCGGATGTTAACATTGTGCTTGGTTTACGGGATAAAACCATTCTTGAAGTAATGTATGCATGTGGATTAAGAGTAAGTGAAGTGATAGATCTTAAAACATCTAATTTGATCGCTAATGATATGATACTCAGGGTTTTTGGTAAAGGTTCAAAGGAGAGGATAGTACCAATCGCCAGATCAACCATTGAATGGATAAATAGTTATCTGGCAAATGCGCGGGTAAGTATTGCAAAACCGTATTCTGAAGATCATTTGTTCCTGAACTGGAGAGGAAGGAAGCTATCCAGAATGGCAATTTGGGATATTATCAGCAAGTATTCCAAAATGGCAAAGATCGAAAAGAATATTCATCCGCATATATTCAGGCATTCATTTGCAACGCACTTGCTGGAAGGCGGCGCAGACCTGCGCTCAATTCAGGAAATGCTTGGCCATTCTGATATCAGCACTACACAGATATATACGCACGTTGATATAACATACCTGAAGGAAGTTCATAAGCAATTCCATCCAAGGGGAAGGTAATTAACGAATCGAAGTTTATGAACCGCTCAGGACTTCATCTTTAATACTGTATAAATAATTAAGGGCAGCTTCGTAGTTATTCGGAATAATTCCATCAAGTATTGCATCTTCGATCATTCCTTTTAGAATACCAACTTTCCTTGATGGTTCCAGATCACATATCTTCATGATCTCTTCACCTCTTACAGGTGACTGGAAGTTCCTTATCTTATCGCGCTCTTCAACTTCTTTGACCTTCTGCTCAACCTTATCGAAGTTCTCAAGGTATTTTTTAACTTTCCCAGGGTCTTTTGATGTAATATCGGCCCTGCAAAGCGTAAAAAGGTCTTCAATATCATCTCCTGCATCAAATATCAGCCGTCTTATTGCCGAATCGGTGACACTCTCGTTTGCAAGAGCAATCGGCCTCAAATGAAGGCGCACAAGTTTTTCAACATATGGCAATTTATCAAATGGCAGCCTTAGCTTTGTGAATATTCTTTTCTGCCATCTTGCGCCAACGTCTTCATGCCCGTGGAATGTCCAGCCGGTTCCTTCGACGAATTTTTTTGTAGGAGGTTTTGCAATATCATGCATCAAAGCTGCAAATCTCAGCCAAAGTTTGTCTGTTTTCAATGAAATATTATCAACAACCTGCAGTGTATGATAAAAAACATCTTTGTGATGAAAATCTTTCCTTTGATCAACACCTTCAAGATTATGAACTTCAGGGAAAATGATTTCCATGATACCGGATTTATATAATAGTTTTAATCCAATCGATGGTTTGGGTGAAGACATGATCTTTAACAGCTCATCAGTTATCCGTTCCTGTGATACAACACTTGGCGAATGCCCGTTCAGTTTAAGCCTTTCCCTCATCCGTTTGAATGCATCAAAAGTATCTCCGGCGATCTCGAATCCCAGCTGGGATGCAAACCTGCAAGCGCGCATCATTCTAAGCGGGTCGTCATCAAAAGTCGCGGTAGGGTCAAGGGGTGTCCTAAGGACTTTGTCCTTAAGGTCATCAAGTCCGCTAAAAAGGTCAATCACTTCATTCTCATCGTTGTTTAAAGATACTGCAAGTGCATTAACTGTGAAATCTCTTCTTGAAAGGTCCTCTTTCAGGTCAGCGGGCACAACATCCGGTTTTCGTGAATCTTTCCTGTAGCTTTCTTTTCTTGCGGAAATAAACTCTATCTTGCTGCCTTCGATCTCCAGCATTGCAGTGCCGAATTTCTTGTAAATTGCCGTGAGCTTTAGGCCAAATTCTGCCGCAGCCTTATCTGCAAGATCAATAGCGTCACCAATAACTGAAATATCTATATCGGTTTTATTATTGCCAAGGAGCTTATCGCGTACATATCCGCCCACAAGATAAGCCTGTATTTTCTCTTTTCTTGCCAGCTCTGCAATCCTGGCTATGATCATGTTTGAGTTTACGAAATCTATCAATTTTGATGTCCGGAAATTATCCTGATTATTTCATCTGCCGCTTCAACTGCCTCTTTCCCGTCTTCAAGAGAGACCTTCACGGGCTTATTGCCAAGAATACTCTCAAAAAATGACTCGAGTTCATTCTTAATAGGGTTTGGTTTTTCAGGGCTATCACTGCCTGTATTAGGCTGTTCAAAAATTATTTTCTTGGAATCAGATAGCGGGAAACTCAAACCTTCGGCCATAGTATCAATATCCGTCAGCCTGAATATTTCAGATTTATTGTTAAGAAAATCTATTGATATATATGCATTATTCTGGAATATTCTCATTTTGCGCATCTTCTTGAGCGATATGCGGCTTGAAGTAAGATTTGCAACACAACCATTCCTGAAAGTGAGCCGTGCATTGGCAATATCAATTGCATCTGATATTACTGCAACACCATTAGCATCTATTTTTGTAATAGGGGAGCTTACCAGGTGAAGTATTATATCAATATCATGGATCATCAGGTCCTGTATAACAGATACATCGGTACCGCGCGGATTAAATTGCGCAAGGCGGTGAGACTCAATAAACATAGGTTTTAAATCAAATCCCGCAAGTGAAGTGAGCGCAGGGTTAAACCTCTCCACATGCCCAACCTGAATCTTTACAGGGTTAGTTTCTGCCAGTTGGATAAGATCCTGTGCTTCTTCAAGTGAACTTGTTACGGGTTTTTCTATAAATACATTAATATTTCTTTTTATAGCTTTTTTTGCTATAGAAAAGTGCGTAGTTGTTGGAGTGACAATGATAAGTGTATCTATTTTGTTCAGTAGATCTTCAAATGAATTATATTGAGGAAGTCCGTAAAGCTTGTTGACTTCATCTGAATTATTCTTATCAGTATCGTAGATCCCCGCAAACTTATAAGCCGGGTTATTAACTGATAATTCATTAAGCAGCCTGCAGTGAATTTTGCCTAAATGGCCGCATCCTGCAAGCCCGATTTTTAATATGTTGTTATTCAATTTGTTGTTATGATATATCTATGCTTACACGGTGCATGATAAACACACCAATTAGAGTTATTGCTGAACCGATTATGAAAAAAAGTGAAATATATTCGCCAAGAAAAATGATAGAAAACAAAACAGTTAACAAGGGAGAAATGTTTGAAAGGGTTGTAAGCTTACTTACTTGAATATTCTTAAGGGCATAATACCAGATAAAATATGCAAGATAAGCCACTATAAACGAAAGATAAAAATACCCGATTATGCCTTTATACGTTAAATTGGCAAAAGTCAGGTTCGGGAGATCATAAACAAAAAGCGGAATATAAAAGATACTGCCAACAAGAAATATGAAAGTAGAAGCTTTCAAGGCACCGTATTTTTCTATGATATTTTTACCCAGAGTCAAATACATAGAAAACGTCAAAACAGCAAACAAAAGCAGTACATCACCCGTGAGTACATCGTTATTTACCTGTGTTGCTGTAAAGTTCTCATAAAAAATGAAAACAATTCCTAAAACAGTCAGCAGGATCGAAAACAACTTTGATAGCTTAAACTTCTCATACCTTATCAAAACGGCTATAATATAGGCGTAAACTGGATTGAGTGAATAAATTATACCCGAGTGAGATGCAAATGATAGCTTAATACCCGATAAAAAGAAAAACTGGTTCAGCGGAATGCAAAGAAGTGATAACAGCAAAAGCCGGGGATAATCTTTCCTTTCAAACTTAAGATCCTGTTTCCTGATCTTAAGTGTAATAAAGAACAAAATTGCTGCCGTACCAAAACGGAAAAACCCGAAGGAAAGCGGAGAAATTTCTGCAACGCTTAACTTTGCAAATATTGGAGTGAAAGTTGCTGCCAGTGTAATAAAGACCAGCAGCATCAGATTCTTCATTATTTTTTAGTTGCTTTTGCTTTCGATTCTTTATTTTTAGCTTTTACTTTGGCTCTTTTTCTTCTGTGCTTAAGGTTTACTTTTTTCAGTGTTTTATTCATTTGTTATTTTAATTTATGTTATGCTATAGTTACATCTTCGCTTAGATATACATCCTGTATTGCGTGAAGCAGCGCAACTCCTTCATTCATAGGTTTCTGGAATGCTTTCCTTCCTGAAATCAGTCCCATGCCTCCGGCACGCTTATTAATGACAGCAGTTTTTACCGCTTCTTTAAGATCTGAATCACCCTTACCGGTTGAGGCGCCGCCTGAGTTTATCAAGCCGCATCTTCCCATATAACAGTTTGCTACCTGGTAGCGCGTAAGGTCAATCGGATTATCAGAAGAAAGCTTCTCATAAACAAGCTTACTGGTCTTGCCAAACTTTAATGCATTATACCCGCCATTGTTTTCCGGCAGTTTCTGCTTTATAATATCTGCTTCAATGGTTACACCTAAATGATTAGCCTGGCCTGTGAGATCAGCCGAAAGATGGTAATCCTTATCTCCTTTTACATTGAATGCTGAATTCCGCAAATAACACCAGAGTATTGTTACCATGCCAAACTCATGCGCATACTGGAATGCCGTAGAGATCTCCTGTATCTGCCTGGCTGATTCATCTGAACCAAAATATATTGTGGCTCCAATTGCTGCTGCTCCAAGATTGTAGGCCTGTTCAACGCCGGCAAACAAGAGCTGGTCGTATTTATTGGGGTATGAAAGGAACTCATTATGATTGATCTTTACAACAAATGGAATTTTATGAGCATATTTCCTTGAAACTGACCCAAGTACTCCAAGGGTTGAAGCGACTGCGTTACAATTACCTTCTATGGCAAGTTTTACTATGTTTTCAGGGTCAAAGTAAATCGGATTTGGCGAAAATGACGCTCCGGCAGAGTGCTCTATACCCTGATCAACAGGTAATATTGAGAGGTAACCTGTGCCTGCAAGATTACCGCTGTTAAAGATTGCCTGCATATTCCTTAATACCTGTGAAGAGCGGTCTGAATCTTTCCATATCCTGTCAACAAAATCCGGGCCGGGCAGGTGAAGGCTTTCCTTTGGTATCGTGCTGCATTTATGTTCAAGCAGGTTTTGGTCTGCTCCCAGTAATTCTTTTATGTTTATAGACATCTTAAATAAATCTCCTGTATTATATTCTGTAAATAATTTTTAATAAAAAAATGTTTCTATCCAAATGGCAATTTTATGATCTTACAATCTGACAATTTATCCTCAAACCTGATCTTGTAATCTTTGGTGTAATCTAAAAAAATTGTTTTTATGAAACCCAGCCCTATATTACCCTGCTTATCAGAATGTGCAGAGCTTGTTACAAATCCGCATTCCTTGCCATCTAAGGTTATCTTCGCGTCTCCTGTTTTCTTTGTTAGCAGGATCTTTTTCTTGCTGTAAAATCCGATCATATGTTTATTGATCTTGTCATATGCATCCAGCCGGGCAATAACTTCCTGACCTATATAACAGCCTTTTGTAAAGCTGACGTATTTATTCAAACCGCATTCCAATGGGTTTGTGAGATTAGTCATTTCATTTCCAAACTTCGGGATCCCATATAATACTCTTTGAGTATCAAAATCTTTTTCGCTGGTCTTGGTCAGCTCATATTTGGCAATTACTTGTTTGGAAAACAACAGCCTTTCCCAGGTTTCATTTCCTTCGGTTGAAAATATAAAATAGAAGCCTCCAAATGCATCATCATTTTGCGTAATAATCGCATCATGTCCATCATGACTTACTATTTTGAATGCTCTATGATTAATACTCCGGATGTTTTCACCTAAAACTTCCTTAAAGTATTCAGTAACATTATCTCCATAAAACAGAATTGTTCCGTGAGTTCCTGAGATATCTGCAGCCTTGAAATCATCCATGATAGTGTATTTATCCAGATGAGCCATGACGTTAGGGGTATTTTTGAAAGAACATGTGCTGAATACGAAGTCGCCAAAGTTGTACAAGTGAAGCAGGTCAATAAATCTGCCCTTATCACTTGTCAATATGGTCTTAACTCCACCGTACTTATCAAGAGAATTTACCAGATTAGTTGATAAGCGATTGATCAGGTCTAATCGGTCAGCGCCTTCAAACTTCAGGTAATCCTGCGGTAATCTATAAAAATTAAGCATTAATTAACAAATATACCTGTTTATTAGAAGTTATTCAAAGTAATAATATGTCTTATACCAAGCGGGCTTCCGGGTGGTATGATGAAAATTCAGAGTTTAGTGTACGTAACCGGCATGAAAACTTAATTCTAGTTTAGCGAAAATCATTAGTAATTCAATTGAAACTATGACAAAGTTCGATTATTTTTACAAAATCAAAGTAAATTTCAAACGCAATCATTACCATCGACTAAATGCTCAAGCAATTCGGACAGGATCTTAAAAAACTACGTGAGTTAAGAGGTATATCTGTTGCAGAAATTTCGGCGGAAAGCAGGATCAATCCTAAATTCCTTTACAATATCGAAAACGGCATTTTTGATTTTGTACCTGAAACATATATCCGCTCATTCATAAAGGCGTATGCAAAAGCAATTGATGAAAATGAAAACCAGATATTGAATGAATATGATAAAGCGAAAGCCGGGTTTTATGCCAAGAGAAAATTCGCTTCAGATGACGCCCCAAAATTAACTGTAGATGAGAAGCTGCGCATTTCAGTTTTGGATAACGAGAAGGAAAAAGAAAAGGCTGAGGAGCCCGTTTACCAGGAAAGCATAAAAGAGAATAAGCCTGATTACATGAAACCCAAAACCCCTTCATATGATTATGACTATGAAAATGACAATAAAAAGAGCAGCATAGTCAGAAAGATCTTACTTGGTGTTTTAATCCTTGCAATCTGCGCCGGAATATATTTCCTTGTGGATTATCTAAATCATTCGGGTGATAAAAAATCTGACGTTAAGCCAAAATCATTCAATGAAATATCCAGCGAATATGAAAATAAGATATCCGGCAAGATAGACTCTACAAGAATAAAAGATTCACTCAAGACCCTTGCTGTTGATTCGCTCAGGCTTACAATTAAGGCGCTTAAGGATATTAAGATCAAAGTGTATATTGATGACGAGACAAGTGCTATTGATGGAGAAATTGCCGCAAAAGATTCGATCATTGTTTCGGCTAAAAGCCAGTTTCGCTTTTCTGCCAATGCAAACCAAAGTGTTGAAATATACCTAAACGGAAGATACCTCAGAAAACCCACTTCTACTTCCGGAACATCTATTAAGAACCTCGTTATCAACAAAGACGGCATTGTAACTCAATAAGCTATTGATAATCAAGGATATCAATAATTATTAATTATCCGGGTGCCTGAAGATAAAATAAATAAGGCTGCAGCTGAAGCAAAAGCAAAATTATTAAGCCGAAAAATCCTTGATGCAGACTACAGGTATTACACACTTGCCAACCCTGATATTGACGATTACACATATGATATGATGATGAAGGAGCTTCAGGAAATTGAGGCCAAATTTCCGGAGCTGAAAACACCTGACTCTCCTACTCAAAGAGTGGGCGGCTCGGCATCAAATGAATTTAATGCTGTTATCCACGAAGTACCCATGCTATCGCTCTCGAATTCCTATGATGAAAATGACCTGGATGAGTTTGATAAGCGGATTCAAAACCTGTTAAAAGGCGAAAAGTACAAGTACGTTTGCGAGCTTAAATTTGATGGCATCGCAGTTTCTCTCACATACAGCAGCGGATCATTCCTGCAGGGTGCAACCCGTGGTGATGGAACTAGAGGTGATGATATAACCAATAACCTCAGGACTATCAGGGCAATTCCTTTAAGACTTGAAAGCAAAGCGAGTATCGAAGTACGCGGCGAGGTTTTCTTCATGCTTAAGGATTTCTTCAGGATAAATGAAGAACAGGAATCTCTTGGCGAGAAGAAATATGCCAATCCGCGCAATACTGCCGCCGGCAGTTTAAAGCTCAAGGATTCCCGCGAAGTTGCTGCAAGAAAGCTGAATATGTTCTGCTACAATTTAAGATTTATTGATGCCAAAGAAGAATCAAAGCAAAAATCTCATTACGAAAATCTCCAGACGCTTAAGAAGCTAAAATTTCCAGTAAACGATAAAACCAAAGTTGTAAATAGCATTGCCGAAGTGAAATCCTTCTGTGATGAAATTGAATTAATGCGCGACAAGCTCCCATATGAAATTGATGGTGTTGTAGTTAAAGTGGATTCTCTTGAGCAGCAGAAGAAGATAGGCAGTATTGCCAAAAGTCCGCGCTGGGCAATCGCTTATAAATTCAAAGCCAAGCAGGCAGTAACAAAGCTTAAAGATATTACTCTTCAGGTGGGCAGGATTGGTACAATTACTCCCGTTGCCGAGCTTGAACCCGTGTTTCTTGCAGGCTCAACAATTTCAAGGGCAACGCTCCATAATTCCGATGAGATCGAAAGAAAGGATATCCGCGTTGGCGACTATGTCAAGATCGAAAAAGGCGGAGATGTCATCCCCAAAGTGGTTGAAGTGGTGCTGGATAAAAGGCCCAGGAATAGCAAGCCTTTTGAAATGCCGGATAAATGCCCGGTCTGCAAACAGCCGCTCCACAGGCCGGAGGGTGAGGCAAATCACTACTGTACAAATTCTCTTTGCCCGGCGCAGGTGCAGGGCAGGATGGAGCACTTTGTTGCCCGAAACGCTATGGATATCGAAGGGCTTGGATTCCAGATAATCGAAAAATTTATTCAACTGGGCTTCTTAAAGGATATTACCGATATTTATTTACTGCCTAAGCATGAAAAAGCGCTTAAATCTATTGAAAGGTTCGGCGAAAAGAGCATTGATAACATTATTGCATCAATTGAAAGATCCAAAGAGCGCCCGTTTGATAAAGTGCTTTTTGCAATTGGCATAAGGCACGTTGGCGATAGAACTGCAAGAATACTTGCAAAGCATTTTAAGAATATTGACAGCATCATTTCTGCAGGTAAAGAGGAAATAGAAAGCATTCATGAAATAGGACCGCGCATTGCCGAAAGTGTTTATGATTTCTTTCATACTAAAGCAAATCTGCAAATGGCGGATAAACTTCGTAAAGCAGGATTGAAATTTGAATCAGAGGTGCCCGCAGGAGCATCAAACAAGCTTGAGGGTTTAACTTTTGTTGTAACAGGTTCACTGGAAAAATACAAGCGCGAAGAAGTTGAAGAGTTAATTGAGTCACTTGGCGGCAAGGCCTCGTCATCGGTAAGTAAAAAAACTAATTATCTGCTCGCAGGTGCAGAAGCAGGAAGCAAGCTTAAGAAAGCTGAATCACTTGGCGTGAAAGTAATTGATGAAGATGAGTTTGATAAGTTGATAAAATAATAAGGAAAAAACCAGGAAGCAAAAAGAGCAGTGAGATCCTGCAATAGAAAAAGGGGCTGACGCCCCTTTTTCTATATATAATAATTGAATGTACTATTTCATGAAATTATAGCTGAAGAGGAAATATATCCCGCCGAATTGTTTTTTCTCGGATGTTGAAATGCTGTTTATGCCTTCACCGAAAAGGCTGAGGTAGTAATACCTTAAATTAAAGCTGAATGCTGTTTTGGGGCTTGAAAGATAATCCAAACCAACGCCTGCATAAGCGCCTACTGTATATTTGGCCCTTGCATATTTAAAGCTCGATAGGAATGGTTCATTGTAGGGAGTGTAAACTACTGCCGTTGGCGTAACCCCGAAATTCACAAATGGACGCATATTATCTGTTACATCTTCGCGGAACAGGCGGTATTGCATTCCAATGTTTATAATGGGTATCATAAACAGCCTGTTAACTTTGTAGGGAGTAAGAGAATTTCCGAAAATATCGGTCTGATCGAATTCCCGATCATCCTTCGCGCCGGAAAATAATATAGAGGTGGTCAAAGAAATATCTTTGGAAAGATTAAAATATTTCGTCGCGCCAAACCCAAAACCGTTATCTGAAAAACTTAAGTTCAAAGACCAGTTGTTTACGGATTCCCTTTTTTGTTTTATCTTAAAACCGGATCTCTTAACGGAGTCCTGATTCTGTGAATAGAGAGATGTTATCCCTATTAATAGAGCTATGATAATTAATTTTATCTTCATGCTTAATTTTAATGAACTATGTTTTTAAATGCAATACCTATGAGAAGTGCTTTTTTACGGGCATTATGCCTGCGGATTTACGTTGTTATAATAGCTATTATTTCATAATTTTGTTAAAAATCAGGAACAAATTGAATTCAGAAATACTAATCAGAACAGGCAGCAAAACCTTTAATCTTACCAACACAAAAAAACTATTTTTAATTGCAGGCCCCTGCGTAGTTGAATCAGAAAAACTTGCATTTGAAGTTGCTAAGAAACTTAAAGACATCACCTTACGTCTTAAAATGCCATTTATTTTTAAAGCATCATATAAAAAGGCAAACCGCACAAGCGGCTCTTCATTCCGCTCAATCGGCGTTACCGAAGCGCTTGATATACTTGGAAATATCAGGGAAAAATTGAATATTCCGGTAACAACTGACATTCATTCAGAAATTGAGGCAGAGATCGCATCCGAATATGTTGATATTCTGCAGATACCGGCATTTTTGTGCAGGCAGACTGAGCTTCTTGAAGCAGCAGCAGCAACCGGAAAAATTGTCAATATAAAAAAAGGGCAGTTCCTTTCCCCGGAAGATATGGTGCATCAGATCAATAAAGTAAAAGCAGCGGGCAATAACCGGATAATGGTCACAGAGCGCGGAGCTACATTTGGCTATCAAAACCTTGTTGTTGATATGAGGTCACTTGAGATAATGAAAAAGCTTAAATGCCCTGTGATATTTGATGCAACGCATTCTGTACAGATGCCATCAAAAAATGACGGTGTAACGGGCGGAAATCCGGAGTTTATCGAACCGCTTTCACGCGCTGCGGCTGCAGTTGGCATCAACGGAATATTTATTGAAACACATCCCAATCCGGCAAAGGCAATGAGTGATGCCGGCTCAATGCTTCAACTTAGCAAAATGGAACCCCTCCTTAAGCGCCTTATTAAAATTCATGACCTGGTTAAGAACCACATATAATTAACTGAATGTATAATAAGGTTACTCCCGAATTTATTTCAAAGCTTCAAAGCATCTGCGGAAATGAGCATGTTCTCTTTGATGCGGAATCCATTTCACTTCATTCCGTAGATGAGACCGAAGATCTTAATTTCCCGCCGGAGGTAATTGTAAAGCCCGGCACAGCGCAGGAGATCTCTGAAATATTCAAATTGGCCAATGAGCATAAAGTACCTGTAACTCCGCGCGGCGGCGGTACGGGACTTTCAGGCGGCGCGCTGGCTATTTATGGCGGGGTGTGCCTATCTATGACGAGATTCAACAGGATAATTGAAATTGATGAGAAGAATTTCCAGGCAGTAGTTCAGCCGGGAGTTATCACACAGGTTTTCCAGGAAGAAGTTGAAAAGCTTGGATTATTCTACCCGCCGGATCCCGCTTCACGGGGTTCATGTCATCTTGGCGGAAATCTTGCAGAATGTTCAGGAGGACCTAGAGCAGTAAAATACGGCGTTACTAAAGACTATGTGCTCGGACTTGAAGCGGTTCTGCCAACAGGCGAGATAATCAACACTGGCGGAAGAGTACTCAAAAACGTTACAGGTTACAACTTGACTCAATTAATAGTTGGAAGCGAAGGCACACTTGCTGTAATTACAAAAATCAATTTCAGGCTTATTCCGCTGCCTAAGCATAAAAAAGTGATCCTTGCAGCTTTTGGCAGGCTTGAAGATGCAACGGATGCCGTTGCAATGATTTTCCAAAGAGGAATAACACCCTCGGCTATTGAGTTTATGGAAAAAGCCGCAGTTGAAGCCGCAGAGAAAATGCAGGGTAAGAAATTCCCTAACAGCGATGCTGAAGCGCAGTTGTTCATAGAAGTGGACGGCAATTATCCTGAAATATTGGATAAAGATATTGAGCTTATTGCCGAAGTTGTTGAGGAGTTTAATGCATTGGATGTTCTCCTTGCCGAAGACGAGCAGAAAGTGCAGGATGTTTGGGCGCTTAGGCGTGGTATTGGCGAGGCAGTAAAATCAATTTCTGCTTATAAAGAAGAAGATACGGTTGTCCCCAGGGCTAATATGACAAAGCTCGTTAGAGGTGTAAAGGAAATATCTGCCAAACATGGTATTACAACAATTTGTTACGGCCACTCAGGAGACGGCAATATTCACGTTAACATATTAAAGGATAGGCTTGATGATAAATCGTGGGAGGAAAATATTGATACAGCCATCAGGGAGATATTCCAATTGACCGTTTCACTTGGCGGAATGATCTCGGGGGAGCATGGCATTGGGTATTCCCAAAAGCCATACTTACCCATAGCCATTGCAGAAGCGGAAATTGAGCTGATGAAGAGGATCAAAAGATCATTCGATCCGAATAATATTTTAAATCCGGGGAAGATATTTTGAATTTGAAGTAGATTTATAAGGATCAAGACCTTTGGCCGGCTCATTTGCACATAGAGAAGCAGAGCCGTAGTTAGAAGCAAAGTCAAAAGCAAAATCAAAACAAAAGACGACACAAAGGCTCAAAGACTCAAAGGCACAAAGAAAAGCAAAAGCAAAGTCGGAGTTAAAAGCAAAGTCAAAAGCAAAATCAAAACAAAAGACGACACAAAGGCTCAAAGACTCAAAGGCACAAAGAAAAGCAGAAGCAAAGTCGGAGTTAGAAGCAAAGTCAAAAGCAAAATCAAAACAAGAGACGACACAAAGGCTCAAAGACTCAAAGGCACAAAGAAAAGCAAAAGCAAAGTCGGAGTTAAAAGCAAAGTCAAAAGCAAAATCAAAACAAAAGACGACACAAAGGCTCAAAGGCAGAAAGAAAAGTATGATCAAAGCAGAAGCACGCAAGGTATGGGAGACAAGTAAAATTTGAAAATTATGATAAAATCGGAGATAAATATACGGGTATTATACGCTCACACTGATAAGATGGGCATAATCAATAATGGCAGATACCTTGAGTATTTTGAAGCAGGAAGGAACACACTGCTCCGCGGAATAGGCTTTCCGTACACAGAGCTTGAAAAGCTGAATTACGGGCTACCGGTTATTGAGGCGCACGTTAATTATATCTCAACCGGTGCTTATGATGATGTAGTTGTGATAAGGTCATTTCTAAAGGCATTACCTACAGTACGTGTGAAGATAGATTATGAACTGAGTGTAAACGAAAAGATCATTGCAACTGGTTATACAATTCATTCATTCATAAATTTAATTACATTGAAACCGGCCCGTCCGCCAAAGGAATTTGTTGAACTGGTTGGTCAAAAATTGGGACCAGAAGACTAATGACTTCTGAAGAAATGTACAGCGGCCTTGTCTGCCCGGTCGGGAAACATCCCCTTAGTTTAGACGGCGGACATTTGGTTTGCGAAAACTGTGGAGCCTCTTTCCCAATAAATGACGGGATACCTGAACTGCTGATCGAAGACGCAAGGCTTCCGGAAGGCATAAACAGTATAGCAGATCTGAAATGTATGAAAGAAAAGAATTCTAAAAAATGACACTGAAAGAATTTTACAAAATAAATGGCGGCAAGATAGATAAAGCTATAAAAGATGCTTTAAAGGAAGATCATATTAAAAGTGATGCAACTACAAACCTTATGCTAAAAGGCAAAGCGGGAAACAGAAAAATTGGTGCAGCTCTGCTATGCAAAGAAGACTGCATTGTGGCAGGGATAGATGTTTTTAAAAGTGTTTTTCTTAAGATCGATCCGCATACCAGCTTTAGAACGTTTCATAAAGATGGCGACTGGATAAAAAAGGGAAGTAAAGTCCTTGCCCTTAGATCTTCTTGCAGCACTTTGCTGAGGGGTGAGAGGACGGCGCTCAATTTCCTGCAGAGGATGTCCGGAATAGCAACTCTTACAAATTACTTCGTTAAAAGACTGAAATATAAGGATGCAAAGTTACTTCATACCCGCAAGACCACTCCCAATTTCAGGATTTTTGAAGCTGCGGCTGTAAAGGCAGGGGGCGGTGATTTCCACAGGCTTAGCCTTGCGTCATCAGTCATGATCAAGGATAATCACATACTTGCAGCGGGTTCAGTTGAAAAAGTCTTTGATATTCTCCGGAAGGAAAAAATATCACCAAAATTGAAACAAAAGTTCGAAATAGAAGTAAAAACCTTCAAAGAGCTTATTACAGTTGTAAAATGCGGCAAGGGACTGGTAAGGGTAGTTATGATAGATAACTTCAAGCCGGTGGATATTAAGAGGGCCATAACGATTTTAAAAACAAACGGATTTCAGGTCGAAGTATCCGGAGGCATAAACAGGCAGAATTTCGATAGTTTTCAAAGAAAAGGAATTGATTTCTACTCAATCGGGATGCTGACCCATTCCAACAAATCATGCGATTTTTCCCTGGAATTTTAATTTATTTGATTTGATTATTATTGATTTTTATTGAAAAATTGCATAAGTTTGGTATAATTACCAATCATAACACGGCATTTTAGAGTTTATAATGCGTTTCAAATAAAACTAACTTTTCTAAAGGAGAAAATAATATGTTAAACAACAACAACTTGAAGCTGGTTCTGGCTTTACTGGTTATGTTCGCAGTGGGCTATGTTTGCAGCTCTGATAAGGACAAAGATAAAAAGGAAGATAAGAAGGAAGACACGAAGAAAGAGGATACAAAGAAGGAAGATACTAAGAAAGAAGACAAAACTGATACCAAAGAAAATACATCCAGCGGCAGTGATGAAGCACAGCTCTATTTCTGTGAAGAATACACCGGCGGAAAAGAAGTAGGTAAATCTGATGAATTCATTATCGGGAAAAACGGCGGATATTTTACATGTATGATCAATTTAAAAGGCACCGGCAAAAAGATCGGCGTTGGCAAACTTGAGCTTAGAATTACAAAGCTTGATGGCGGCGAAAAGATCATTGCTACTGAAAAATTTGACGTCCAGCCTGATTGGGACTATATCTTCTTTGATAAATTCCATACATTTTACTCAGCAGGAAATTACAAAGTTACCGCTTTAAAACCTGACGGAACTCCGGTTGCATCAGGTGAAGTGAAAATCTCAATGAGGTAATTTGAAATAATTTGGAAATAAAATTGAAGTTAATTAATAACTAAAGGTCACCACAAAAAAATGAAAAAACTATTAGCAATTACTTTCATCGCGCTGGCATTTTTGGTATTAAATGAGAAATCAAATTCACAGACGCTGTACTTCTGCGAAGGTGTTACAAATGACGGTTACCCGCAGACAGAAAGCAGTGTATTCAATATAGGCAGTGACGGCGGATACGTTTACGTACTTGTAAGGCTGCCGTATGAAATAGCTTGCCGCTCAGTGAGATTTGAAGTTTACCGCAACGGCGAGTACGATAATACAATATATGTTGATACAGAAAAAAGCTGGGTATGGTTCTGGAAAAAGATCACATTCTATAATACTGGAAATTTTACTATTTATGCGTATGATTGTTTTGACTACATGCTGACATCAGGAAGCGTAAAGATACAATACAGGTAGTCAGTTTTTTGAGGTTTTTTTCAGAAAGGGCGGCATTTTTATGCTGCCCTTTCTTATGGGCAAAACCTGCCTAACAAGTGGTGTTGTCACCAACAACAAATTGAGCTATATTTGTAGTGAATGCTTGATAAAATCAAAAGTCTTTCCAAACAGACGCTTATTTACGGTACAAGTACCATTATTGGCAGATTTCTGAATTTCATCCTCGTCCCTTTCTACACAAATGTCTTCCCGCCATCGGAATACGGTGTTGTCGCCGTCATTTTTGCCTATATAGCATTCCTGAATATAGTTTACTCGCTCGGATTTGAAGCCGGGTATTTCCGCTTTGCATCTTCGGTTGAAATTGGCGATGAGAAGCAGAACTTCTCGCACCCGTTTTTTACCATTATGCTCAACGCCGCCGTTCTTTCGGGGATAATACTGTTATTTAATGGTACATTTACCGGCATAACAGGAATAAGCAACAACTCAATAATAATTTACGCTGCTATAATTTTATTTTTCGACGCAATATCTCTTGTGCCTTTTGCATATTTGAGGCTGAAGAACAAAGCTAAAGTATTTGCTTCGATAAAGCTTGTAAATATATGCGTTAATGTTGCGCTGAACCTGATATTGATCCTGGTTTACAAAATGGGACTTGAAGCTGTTTTCATCAGTAATCTTGCGGCTTCAATTGTGACTTTCCTTCTGCTTATGCCAATTGTACTCAAAAATATTTCATTCAGCTTCAACAAGGAGCTTTTCCGTGAACTGCGGAAGTTCTCGCTGCCGTATTTTCCTGCCGGACTTGCTGCAATAATTGTGCAGGTTATCGGCTATCCGATAATGCAGTATTTAACTGATGTGAAAACCGTTGGTATATATAACGCGAATTATAAGCTTGGCATATTCATGATGCTGATCGTTTCCATGTTCGAATACGCTTGGCGCCCTTTCTTCCTGAATAATGCAAGGGAGCCGAATGCAAAGCCGCTCTTTGCCAAAGTGATGACTATCTTTGTCGGAGCAGCATCAGTACTATTTATAATTCTGACGTTCTTTATTGATAATATTGTAATGACTCCGCTGCCTTTCAAAGGGCATATTATAGGCGCAAAGTACTGGTCGGGACTCATCATTGTTCCGCTTGTACTGTTTTCTTACTTATTCCTGGGTATATACACAAACCTTATGGCAGGAATATATATCGAAAAGAAAACCCGCTATCTGCCGCTAATCACCGGACTTGGCGCTGTACTGAATATAATTGTGTGCTTTACACTGATACCGGTAACAGGAATAATGGGCGGCGCAATTGCTGCGCTTGTGAGTTATATCTCAATGGCAGTGTACATGTTTATTATTGTGCAGAAGTTTTATCCCGTCAAGTATGAAATAACCCGCCTTGCAGGGATACTGGCAATAGATATCTGTGCAATTGCAATTTTTTATACATTTTTCGGTTCGCTTGGAATTATTTATAAGGTTGTATTGTGCGCACTGCTCGGCGGTTCAGTAATCTACATCTCCCAGCTCTACAAAGTTAAAATGTTACTGAAGAAAACCTGATTTTTCGAGATTTTTTCAATCACCAATTCACTAACTCATTATCTCACCATTTAGTGGTGGTGGTCGTGATGCTCATGATGAATCTCATCCAGCAGTTCTTTTTTATCCGATTTACTTCCCGCATTAATCGATACAATGTATGAAGGTACTCCTATATCGTTGAGTACGCATGGTATTAATACAGAAAAAAGCAGTATTGGCAAAAACAAAAGCGCTTTAATTGATATCGCTTCAACGCCGTAGGTTATCAGATACATTCCGGCTGCTGTTGAAGAAAGCAAAATATGGAATCCGTGAGTAAAGCGCGAAAGCCTTTTCTTTCTGACTGCATTAGAAAGCATATAGCCCATAAACGCCCCGCCAATAATAAATGCCCATGAAGTGAGCGGCTCTTCTATTATGCAAACATGGAAATGCATATCGTAGCCGAGTATCACGCCGCCTAAGTAAGGGAAAACAATATCGCTTAACGAACATGTGATAGAGGAGGTTAAGATCGCAACCAATATGCCAAGCCATGCGGCTCGCTTGTACTTTGCAAGCAATGAGGCCGGAGTGAGCGCAGCGAAAAATAAGTGCGAGATAAAAAATCCCTCAAAAAGGTGTTCGGTTTCGGGTGTCGCATCAGGAAAGAACGCGATCTTTAACACGGCGATTATCAGCGCAGATACCAATACGGCGCCGGCTGTGAACTTCCAGTGAGTGCTTAATTCGTCTATAAATATATTTTGGTGAGTGTGGATCATTTGCTGGAGGTTACAGGCTGTCCCGCAAGCGGGATTTCATCCAGACTTCGTCTGAATTCAACAGGTCCTGAAGTTTAATTCTTACTTGCAGCTTGTTACTTGCAACCTACGGAGTATAGTCTATTAGCTTTTCCTTAATTTCTTCTTTACTTATCAGGTTGCCGTCGTTGAGTTCTTTAACAACGCCCTCAATAACTTCTTTGGCTTTATCTTTTCCGTAATCTTTAATGAATCCGTCATAGTAGCTGTTGCCGGCAAGCGCGCGGTTGATCTCGGTATGCTTATTGTTTTCATTAAGTTCTGTATAATAAACAACATGATACTTCTCGTTATAGTGCTTATCCTGGTAGATTTCAAACATGATTTTATCGGATTCGAACATAGATAGTCCTGAAAATTATTGGAATTTATGGATTTATTAATTGATTAGCTACAAATTTAGCCGAAATGAAGCAATTAGACAAGGGAAAAGGGAATTTTCGACAAGACGAAGCAATCTCACCTTTCTAAACCGTTTAATTCCCCGGCAATCGCCTCGGCAATTGTCGTACCGTTGACCCCCATTTGGATTTTTGAACCCCCCTGCCCCCCTTTAATCAAAGGGGGGATTATGTGCTCTTTTTGTGAAAATTCATCCTTCAATTCATCCCATTTCATGCCGATCTCGGTTTGATTTGGAATAAACTTATCATCAGTAATCTCATCGCCATCTTTGAAATTCAATTCGCAGGCGTGAACGTTTTGGGGATTCTTATAATCATATATCGGCATGCCAAATCTGCGGCAGATGACCGGGCGTGCTTCGCAGATAGTGCACTCGCTTTCGGTACCAAGTGCAGGGCAGGGGAGACCCTCTCCTGTCAAGGAGAGAAGTGATATGTACTCCTTTGCCTTTTGCTGAAGCTCGTTTTTTCTTGCCTCGGGCAATTGCTTAATATGTTGGCTTATCATCCAGCCGTCAAGCTGTGTTATACGGAAGATCTGCGAGCAGCATTTTGAGCATCCGCGGCGGCACTGGATCTTTTCGCCGTACATATCCATATTGCGGTCAAACTCGACCTGAATAAGCGAAGTAATATCGTAGAATTTCTTTTTGAAATCGGTCATTTAATGGAACAAAGTTACCATAATTATATTATAATTCTTATGAAAATTGGAGTAGAACATCCTTCAATATGAACAAGGGGGCATGCCCCCTTGTTCGGGAAGCTGGTTTGTTAAGCCAAGGGGTTACTACCCCTTGTTCAGAAAACTAATACGAGAATTTTTTTCCTTTAATTTTGGTTTGAATAAGTACGAAAATTAAGGTAAATTTACGGTTCTAAAAATAAATAATTGAAAAAAACATCTAAATTTAAGTTTTTTGCAGTACTTGTAACGGTTTTTGGGCTGTTATTCGTGTATACACAGGCTGATTTTGGCCAGGATGCGATGAAATCCACTAAAATTGGTGAGGAATCGCCTGTTGTTAATTCGGAATTACCCAAGGATACTCCCAAAGGTTACCAGAAAATATCATTCCCGATCGAAGATGTTGAGAGCATTGATGCACAGATAGAAGAATATCTGGTTGATCTTTATCCAATAATGAACGATGAAGAGATTTCTGCAATAATAGGATCAAAAGAGATCAGCAAAAAGCTTGTTAATGATACGCTTGGCCATGTTGAGTTTACCCTGAACTTCAATGTACCCGAGCATTATTTAGACCCTGCCCCAACAATGCTGTGGGAACTGAACATTCCTGAATTCACTTCACGCATCTACCAGGTATATAATAATGATACGATCCTGATAACCGTGTGGCCGAATGTTGTTGGCGCTCCGGGCACAAAAACATATACTGGTTTCTATAATATTTTCAGGCTTCGCAACTGGCCCTCGTGGAAAGATCCCGAAAGCGACCCTGCAGAACCGGGTACGCCGCCAGGACCGGGAAATCCGCTTGGTTTGTTTGCCGCCCATTACGATGAAAACTCGCTTCGCTATTTTCACGGCACAAACAAGAACCATCTGCTTAAGAATGAATACCGCGCACTATCGCATGGCTGCGTAAGGAATGATAACGGAAATATCGATAAGATGAAGCGCTTCATAGTGAAGAAGATGGTTACCAGCCAGGATATTAGCTGGTGGGCAACAAGCAAGAAATCTATGATGTATAATTTTACCGAAGAAGAGAAACAGAAATTCCCGGTAAGGATTATATACAAGACTTATGATATAGGAAGTGACAGCTATGGCGATTATATTATTTTCTTCAAAGATGTTTACGGCTATGGAAGAGGTAACCGCTGGAGCAAGTTTGACAGGGAAGAGCTGATGACATTTTCTACTGCAGAAAACATAGCCGCAGATTATAAGGCAATTCACAAACCAAATCAATTTCAGCTATCTGATGAAAAATTAATACCAATTATTGAGAGCCTGATCTCGTCTCATAAAGATTATGAGAAATATTATTTTGATGATCTGGCATCGAGCATGCAATCCGAAACAGGGAAGTAATCCCTAAAAGAATTCTCCTGGTATTATTTGAAGCAAAACCCCAAAATTGCGGCAGTATTACTGTTTATACTCGCAGGGATAGCCTATTCCCAGCCTAAAACATTTAACCCTGGTGATGTAAATTATAAGAAAATAGTAATTTCAGTTGCAGGCGCTGATTCAGTAATCGTGCTTCCGGATAAATTCCTGAAATTCGGGACTCTCACATTATATTCCGATTCAACTGAAGTTGACCCTGCAAATTATTCAATAGATTACCGCTATGGCAAAGTCCGGTTAAAAGATTCATTCGTCAAAGATATAGTCACAAGCGGCAAGCCCGAAAGGCTGCAGCTTATCATTACATATAAAAACTTTCCCTTTGATATTCCCGATTCATATTCCAAATTTGAAATACTGAACAAGCTGGATACTCTTGGAGGCGATACGGTAAAAGTCGCTGAGATTAAATCTGATTTTGTTGAGGATATCTTTGCGGGTACTGATCTGCAGAAATCGGGAAGTATTTTCCGGGGACTCACAATTGGCAATAACCGCGATCTTACCCTTCAATCGGGATTCCGCCTGCAATTGAACGGAAAACTCTCAAGCGATATTGAAATTACCGCAGCGTTAACGGATGAGAATACCCCGATACAGCCTGAGGGGAATACACAAAAGCTGCAGGAACTTGATAAAGTTTTTGTAGAACTGCGCTCAACTAATATTACTGCAACTCTTGGTGATATTGATGTGAATTTTACGGGAAGTGATTATTTCAATTTCAGCAAGAAACTTCAGGGAGCAAAAGGATTTGCCAATTTCGGGAAGACCGATCTCTTTCTGACGGGGGCGATATCAAGAGGAAGGTTTAATAGCAATAGTTTTAACGGAATTGACGGTGTGCAGGGTCCATACAGGCTTGTAGGCGCTGATAACGAAGTTAATATTGTGGTAATTGCGGGAAGCGAAAAAGTTTATCTTGATGGTATTGTGATGACAAGGGGAGAGTCAAACGATTATACAATTGATTACTCAAACGGGCAGATAAAATTCTCGAATCGCCGGCTCATTACAAATTCCTCCAGAATAGTAGTTGATTTTGAGTATTCCGATAAAAAATATTCAAGAAGCTTTATTGCCGGGCAGACCAAAACGGCTGTATTTAATGAAAGGCTGAAATTATCTTTTTCTTATTTAAGAGAGCGTGACGACCCGAATAAGCCAATTGATTTCCTGCTTTCAGATACCGATAGAACCATAATATCTCAGGCTGGAGATGATAAATTCAAAGCATCCCGAAGCGGCGTAGTATTTGTTGGCGCAGATACTTCAGGGAAATCTTTGGGAAGTTATATCCAGCGTGATACTCTGATAAATTCTCAAAGTTTCATAAAATATTTATATGCTCCCGGAAACGACAGCGCCTTATACCAGGTCACTTTTTCATTTGTTGGTGCAGGCAAGGGTGATTACAACAGCCTGAGCACAAGCGCATATACATTTGCAGGGATCGCTCAGGGCAGTTACCTGCCGATAGTTTTTTTCCCGCTGCCTGTTGCGTATCAATCAGCAGATATTGGCATGGAGCTGAAGCTTTCGAAATCCGTTTCGCTGCTTGTAGAGGGCTCGGGCAGTGATTTTGACCGCAACCTGCTATCTGACAAGGATGATTCAGAAAACAAAGGGGGCGCCTTCAGCGCTTCGTTTTTGTTCAGCCCCAAACAGCTTAAACTTGGCAATTTGAATCTTGGTGATATTGAATTCTTCTTCAGGCAAAAGGTGGTTAACAAGCTATACAATGCCGTAGATAGACTTAACCGGATCGAGTACGACCGCATTTGGGATATACAGGACAGCCTGAGGCTGACTGAATCAATAAGCGAGCTTGGCTTAAGGTTCAACCCGGGGAAATATTTAAGCATTAATACTAACGGCGGAAGGATAAGCCGTGGTGATAAGTTCAATTCAACCCGTGGTTCGGTTGATCTTAAATTTAAAGGGGATAGCCTTGAGCTGCCTTCTGCAAATTATTATGTAGATTATATTTCAAGCAATGATAAGAACATCGATTATGGAGGAAAATGGATCAGGCAATTCGGGAATTTAAATTATAAGTTATCACCCTTTACAAATAAGAAGCTAGGAAAGTATAACCTTGTATTTGAATTTGGCGGGGAAGATAAACAGATCCGCTCACTGAATTTTGACACTGCAGGTATTGGCAGCTTCCGGTTCTATGAGTTCCGCCCGATGCTTTTGATAAGCGACCTGTTTAAGTTTGATCTTTCTTACCGGTTCAATTACAGGTACGATGATGTGTATAATCAGGGGAGGCTCGAAAGGCAGTCCAATTCATACACAAGCATAGTTGGATTGAACTTGAAAGACCTCAGCTTTCTATCTGCCTCGGGGGATGTTACTGTTTACGACAGGAAATATACACCCGTGTTTCAGCAGCAGGGATTTTCGGATTCAAGAACTATCCTCGTTACATCACAGAGCAATATCTGGTTTCTTGAGCGAGGTTTGAATGCAAACCTGTTCTATAAAATATCAAGTGAAAGGACTGCTAAGCAGGAAGTCGTTTTCATTGCCGTTCCCATTGGACAGGGAAATTACAAATACCTGGGCGATCTTAACGGAAACGGGCTGCAGGATGAAAATGAATTTGTGCTTACAAATTATGACGGGGATTACATAAAAATAATACGACCGACTGACCAGTTATTCCCCACAACTGATCTCCAAAGCTCGGTGAACGTGAATATTGTCCCTTCACGCTTTATCACAACTAGCGGCAATAATGTGATGAATACAATTTTGAGGAATCTTACATTTGATTCTTACCTAAGTGTTGCAGAAAAGAGCAAAGACCCGGTACAGAGGAATATTTATTTCCTTAAGTTCAGTACATTTCAGAATGATGTTAATACCATTACTGGAGCAGCGACAGTTCAGCAGGATATTGGTATATTTGAAAATAACGATCTCTTTGGCATAAAGCTAAGATTCATCCAGAGAAGGGGATTTAACCAGTTCTTTTCCGGGAATGAGCGCGTACTGCATGTTGAACGTACCGGGCGGTTCAGGTTTTCTTTTACACAGGATATTGCGCTGATCACGGATTATGTAACCGAAATTGACAGGAATCTTGCTCCCGGAATTCAGATCAGGAATTGGAACATCAACACCGAAGGAGTAACTTCTGAGCTTGTTTACAAGCCAATAGCATCAATTGAAGCAGGATTTAAGGTTCAGCTAAAAAAGGCAAATGATCTTTTCCCCACACAGCCAACAAAAGCATCAATTAATGTGCAGACCCTTAGAATGACATACTCATTTTCCGGGAAAGGTACCCTGAGTAGTGAAATTTCAAGGAATGAAGCGATAATAAGCACTGACCCGGCATTTGTACCGTTTGATCTTACCAAAGGGCTGGTGATTGGCAAAAGTTATTTCTGGAGTTTGAATTTTGAATACAGGATAAGTAACTTCATCCAGGCTACAATAAATTATTACGGCAGAGCTGAAAATAAATCGAGAGTAATCCATACCGGTACTGCGGAAGTAAGAGCGTATTTTTGATTTCGGAATGCGTCCGCCAGTGGGCGGATTTCGTCCAATTTACATCGGACTCAAGATTTGCGATTGCGGATTTGAAATAAAAGTGATTTGAAAAATTTATGAGAAAGCTTACACACGAAGAAGTAGGGAAAAAGCGGACACCGCTTGAGGTTTTAAAAAGCGTTAAAAGGCATCCTGTTTATGTTATTTGCGATAACATTAGGAGTATCTTTAATGTAGGTTCTATTTTCAGGACAAGTGATGCTGCGCTTATTGAAAAAATGTATTTGACGGGTTATACTCCATACCCGCCCCGGCCTGAAATTGAAAAAGTTGCCCTTGGCGCAACTGAGGCCGTACCGTGGGAGTTTGTGAAAGATCCGCTTGATGCCATAAAGAAACTTAAGCAAAAGGGAGTGAAGATCGTGCCTTTGGAAATCACAGAAAACAGCCGAAGCTATACGGAAATCAGTTCAAATGATTTTCCTATATGTCTTGTGCTTGGCAATGAGTTAACGGGAGTCTCTAATGAAATAATTAAACAATCCGATTTCTCGCTTGAAATACCGCAATACGGGTTTAAACATTCAATAAATGTTTCGGTTGCTTACGGAATTGCTGTAATGGAGCTTGTAAAGGTATTCAGGTTATAGTTCATTTAAGCCGAATAAACTTCTTCGCCGTTCAAATATGTTTTATACACCCTTGCTTTGGAAATATCATCCGATTCCATTTCAAAGAGATCATCATCCATGATCACAAAATCCGCAACTTTCCCTTTTGAGATACTTCCTACGGCGTTATCATTATTGTTTGAGTATGCATTATTGATCGTGTAACATTTAATGCAATCATTTAAAGTTAAGCAAAGCTCCGGAGTGAACGATCCATTTACGATTTTCCGGGTTGCAGCTATTCGCAAATTCTCAAATGGATCTACTTCAACTATTGGGAAATCGGTGCCAAAATTAATAATCCCGCCGGCTTTAATTATATTGAGATAGTTATGTGTATTCCCAATGAGTGACTCAGGAAGTTTCCCGTAAACCGTACGCGCATCATACTTTAAGTGCAGGGGTTGAACTGAAGCCATTACACCAAGTTTCCCAAATCTTTCAATATCGCTATCTGATACATGCTGCGCATGTTCTATCCTGTGCCTGAGTTTCTTTGTATTTGGCAGTGATTCATAAAGGTCAAGTACATCCTTCACAGCCAGATCACCTATTGCATGAATTATCATCTGCATATTTGCAGAATCAATCTGTTTAGCGAGATCATATACCCTGCCGGAAGTGACCATTTCAGTTTTATAGCCGTTATGATCTCTTCCCTTATAATTCTGACTGAATAGTGCCGTTTCCGAACCCAGTGCGCCATCCCAAAATGCTTTAAATCCGCTTATTGAAAAGTAATCCTGATCTATTTCTTTTGTTCTGTTTAAATGATGCTCGAAATTATTGAATTCATCGAACGGGATATAGGAGTTTATCCTTAGCTTCAGCTTATTCTGCATGTACAGTTCAACAAAAACATCTAAGTCAACAGGCAGGGTTATATCACTTACCGAGGTGATACCATATGAATGCAGTACATCAATGAATTCTTCTGCTGCCTGAACTTTTCCATGCATAGTTGGAACGGGCAAAGCAGAAATAACATTTTCAAGGGCTTTTTCCCGTATAATGCCGTTTGGCTTTCCCTGAACCCTTTGAATTTCCTCACCTGTAAACTCATCTAATTTCCCGGAGAGTCCGCTAAGCTCCAGCGCTTTAGTATTGCAGATTGCCGAATGGTAATCATAATTAGTAATGTATAACGGTAGATCAGAAAAGAGGTCATCTGCTATGTTTTCTGTAGTGCCACCTATCCCATAGCCTGCAAGGACCTTATTCATATCAAGATTGCCGCCAATTATCCATTTTGGGGCATTCGACTGATTATACTCTTTTACTGCGGACTTAAGTTCCTCAATGCTGTTGATATGAGTGCAATCAAGCAGTCTTCTCATCAAAGAACCCTTAACAAGATGGAGGTGTCCATCGATAAGACCGGGGATTACAAGTTTTCCTTTAAGATCGATAATCTCACTGTAGGAGTTAGCTTTTGCTTTTGCTTCTGAATCATTTCCAACAAGATCAAAGTGGCTGTTATTAACTCCAAAGGCCTCTGAAAATGATCCATCCGCCTGCCAAACTTTTCCGTTTATGAAAAGCAGGCTTTTCACTTCTCTTCCTTTAAGTCACGCGTCATCAGGATTTCTGTAGCATGATAAGGATCTTTGCCAAGGAAGAGTACCTTGTAAACCTGTTCAATGATAGGAAGCTCAACGCCAATTTTTTTAGCAAGCTGGTGAGTGGATTCAGTTGTAGCAACGCCCTCGGCTACCATTTTCATTTCAGCAAGAACCTGTTTTAGCTTTTTTCCTTTGCCAACTTCTTCACCTACAAAGCGGTTCCTTGAAAGCCTGCTCATGCATGTAACGATCAAATCGCCAATACCTGAGAGCCCTATAAATGTACTTTCATGGGCGCCAAGTTTCATTCCAAGCCTTGTGATCTCTCTTATTCCTCGCGTCATTATTGCAGCTTTGGTATTATCACCAAATCCGGCGCCGTCAGCAATGCCTGCTGCAATTGCAATTACATTTTTCAGTGCGCCGCCAAGCTCAACTCCAATTATATCACTGCTTCTGTATGCCCTGAAATATTTATTTGAAAATGCTTTTTGAACTATATGGGCGTTCTCTTCATCAACTGAAGCGGCAACAACTGCTGTGGGGATCTTTTTAGCAACCTCTTCTGCATGTGAAGGCCCTGAAAGCACAACAATGTTCCTTTTGCCGATCTTAGGAAACACATCTTCAAAGATCTGCGAGACAGTCATTAGGCTGTGGTTTTCAATTCCTTTTGATACACTCAGAATTATCCGGTTAGAAAAATCAATGTTTTTGATTGGTTCAATTGCTCCTCGGATATACTGGGTTGGTGTAGCTACAACAATAATATCTTTACCCTTAACCGCCTCATCAAGATCGCTTGTTATATGGATTTTTTCGGGGATCATGACCTTGGGCAGGTAATAAAAATTCTCGCGGAACTCGTCCAAAGTATGGGCATATTCACGGTCATACTCCCAAAGGGTAACTTTATTCCTGTTCTGCTGAAGAACTATAGCAAGTGCAGTTCCCCAGCCCCCGGCTCCAAGTATGCATATATTCATAGATGCAAATTTATCTATAAATATTAATTTAAAAAATGTTAAATGATAGGGGTCATTGCGCCTTGAACAAGGGGGCATGCCCCCGAGTTCTTATGAAGGATCGGAAAATTGAGAACTAAATGTTGTTTAAATTGCCCTGCGCAGGGATTTATCCAGTGAGCTGATCTTGCACAGCAGCCAGCCCCTGTTTTCAATGTTTTTGGATTTCTGGATCTGCAGCCTTAAGGAAGTAAGATCGGTCTTTGTTCGGCTGTTATGATAGTTTACAAGTTTTATAGCTGCCCTGGTGAAGTTCTCCTGCGCCTGACGCCTGGAGTCAGAGAGCATTAAGTTCTCTTTTACATATTTTTTATGGGCAAAGGCTGCAGAAAGGGCCGCTTCGTAGTTTTCGGTCTCATAATAGATCTTAAAATACATATTGCGAATATCAAGGTGATAGCTGAATTCCTCTGTGTTGATCTTACTGAGGTATTTTAGTGATTCATCATATGCACGGCGCTCAAAATTCAGCAGAGCATAGCTGTAGCTTATGATCTCTTTTTTCCTGTTCGGGTGCAGCAGCCTTGAGTAATCCTGTATAAACTGTTCCATCCATCCAAGTTCGTTCATCTTTGCGGATTGAATCAGTATATTCCTGTACAGATCAACCGGAACGTATTTATTGGCTTCAGTTTCAAAATATTTCTTTTCAACAATGATCTTATATATGCTGAATAGCTCACTATCATAGTAAGTGTCCTGCTTAGCGGAATTCATGTTTTTCGTGATACAATATCCGGCAAGCCTTCCGAATAAAAAGTGATTATCTGTAAGGCTAAGGCTTTCCTGGTATTTATACAGCGAATTCCGGAGCTGCTTGTAATAGAAATCATTATCAAAATATAAAAATGCTTTCAGGGTATTAAGGTAAACTTCAATAATATGACTTCCGATCATTTTATTAGCGCGCATGAATATCTCGAGCCTTTGGAAATCAAAAAGTTTGATAAACTGGTTAATGAACTTCTCGTTGTATTTAATATTAAAAGTGCGCGAGTATGTAAGCAGGGTATCATTATGCTTAATGGCTTCCAGCATGAAGAAACTTATCAGGTATGTAATGCCGCTTATAAGCTTGCTTGCTTCAGTGGTAACAAAATTCTTTTTTGTGATCTTATCCTTTATCATGCCAAAATAGAAATCGTCAGTTTTCAGGCGGAAGCGGTTAAGGCAAAGATCACTATCTATGTATTGCATGGAGTCCAGCAGCCGTGAAGTTTCTTTCATATTCCTATCGAACATCTTTGATGAACCCCTGCCGGCGAGCTCTTCGATAAGGAAAATCCCTGCATCGGCTGTTTTTCTTTCAAAATGAGTCTGAGCCATGAACTTCTCTGAGAGCTTTTGCAGGTCAAATAACAGGCGGCGCATTGTGATTTCATTGTATGCCAGCCCCGTGCCGATCTTTTTATGAAGAAATTCTTTTGAAAGCTTTGGATTATCGAAATTCGGGTAAAATTTTATGATATTATCATACAGTTTTACAACTTTTTCGCTGCGGTTGAAGTAGGGAGAGAGCAAAAATCTTCTGAATGATTTTAATTCATCTCTTGTAAGGGATTCAAGAATTTCAAGAAACGCACATTCCAGCACAATTACCAGATTTATTTGAACAATTATAAGCAACTTTGATCTTAGTAACAATACCATAAATAGTCTAATAATATGCAAAAATATGCATAATTTGGCGGGTTAGACCTGATTTAGCAGAAAAATCAAGCAACTTTGTTCATAAATTGTATCAGCAGGGCCATATTTGAATGATTATGTTAGTGAAGCAGTAATTTAATAAGTCACCCTAAACATTAATTCAAAAGAAAATAAAAAAATGAAAACATTAGTAATAGCAATTGCGCTTACAATCAGTCTTGGTCTTGGATTTAATTCACTTACAGCAGAAAGCAGCACTCAGCAGGTTCAGATCTCCGATGATGACCATGCAGGCTGGACATACATCAGGGTATTTGAAGACGGAGCAATTTGGGTATATGTTATGGATGAAGACGGAATTTTTGTAACAAAATATCTTGAACAGCAGAATTGAATTAGCAGTTTGATTTTCGGTAATTGATATCACGGATGAGTCTTAAGGTAATTCAGATTACCTGAAGATTAACGGACGCGCCCGAAATAATACCTAGCAAAAATAGGGTCCCTTATTTTGATGCCAAAGAGCAATGAATGAATAGTCCATTGCTCTTTTCTATGTATTTCAGATTACAAAAGTCTCTAAGACTTTTGTAGTCTTTTTCCCCGCTGTTGGTCTTGTGACCAACAGCTTATGTTCTTTGTTGGTGATTCCGCTCCACGGGTCAACGACTCGAAGGAGTCGTGGACAAGCGGGATTTCATCCGGCTTGTGCAGGATTCAACAACACCAACAACGGGATCAAAACCAATTGTCTTGCTTCTGCATGACCTAAGTCATTTTATTCGCTCACATCATGTATTATATTTGAAACAGATCTCCAACAATGTTTAACGGTATAATTATGTTTTGTTTTTTTGCAAAAAACATAATATTTAGTTAATAAACTACTAGGCTCTTGCTGAAATATTAACTTTTAATTAAAATTATGAAACCCGAAAACTTTAAAATATACAAACCTGAAAGATATTTGATGAAGATAATACTTTTTTTTGTTGTTTTTAGTTCATTTTCAGTACTGAGTACTTGGGATTCTTACAGTCAGACAATTACATGGCAAAAAGTTCTGAATAACAATTATGGTGATATTCAAAAAATTCAACAAACAAGAGATCAAGGTTATGTAGCAGTGGGAAATGAAAGAATTAGTAATCAGAATAAGATTTACTTAGTCAAGTTAGATAAATTTGGTAATGTACTTTGGGCAAGAATAATTGGGATAGGAGAAAATCAAGGAAATTGGGTTGAACAAACAATTGATGGTGGTTACATTATTGGAGGAGCAACTGATACTAATAGTTTTGATTCATATGCATATCTACAAAAAACAGATTCTGCAGGAAGTATGCAATGGCAGAAGCTATTCCATAATTCTGATTTGGACCAATGTTACTGTGTAAGGCAAACACCTGATGGGGGATATATACTTTCCTGCAGAACAACTCCTGTAATGGGAAACGTCATTTGGTATATCAAAACAGATTCAACGGGCAATCTGCAATGGCAAAAGATATATTCAAATAGTTTAAGTGTTCTTATGCGGGAGATCGAAATATTAAATGATGGATATATTGCAGTTGGAACTATGGGTATTGCAGCAAATGCGGATATGTATGTTATGAGGCTAAATTTATCAGGTGATACAATATGGACAAAGCATTATGGCGGCGCTGAATCTGACGGTGGTAGATCTATTGATTTGATTTCAAATTGCGGTTTTGTTTTGGCAGGATCTTCCAAATCTTTCAATCTTAACAACAAAGTGCAATCTTATATAGTTAGAATTGATAATTCTGGCAATATAATTTGGCAAAATACATATTCAAATAACGGTGATGAAGGCTGCTTTTCTATCAGGTTTAAACCAGGTACAGGATATTTATTGGCTGGAGATTCGGATTCATTGAATAACTATAATTTCTTAGGAAAAGTTCGACTCATAGACACAAATGGAAAAAGATTATATGAAAATTCTTTTACAGGAAGTGATGATGGTTCTTTATTCTTTTCAGGAGGGTTATGCAATGATGGCGGTTTCATATTAGGCGGTATGACAACTTTTACGGGTGGGTTCCCTAAGATGTATATTGTTAAAACTGATTCACTCTTACATTCTTCTCCAATTGGGATAATTAACATAAGTAATCAAACACCAAAGAGTTTTAAGCTATATCAAAATTTCCCTAACCCGTTTAATCCTTCAACGAATATTAATTTTGAAATTCTTCATAGAACTAAAGCAAGGATTGTAATTTATGATTTGCTGGGAAAGGTCATAGATATTTATGCATTTGAGAATCTTAATCCTGGGAAATATCAAATAAATTGGAATGCAATAAAATATTCAAGTGGTATTTATTTTTATACACTAATAGCTCAAAATTATAATGAAACCCGAAAAATGCTGCTTCTGAAATAATAAGCATCTTTTACTAACAAAACCCAAAATGGAGGCATTATGAAAACATTATTTTCTTTATTAACAATTCTATTTTTATCATTCTCAAATTATGTTTATTCAGATGATGAAGAAAGACATACGAACGAACTTGAGATTGCTAATTGGTCCAGCAGCATCATTCGTGTGGACGTCTATCCTGTCGGTACAGTTTTTAATGGCGATAAACTATATAAATTAAGATGTAAGAACCCATATTCTGAAAACTATGATTATATAATTGGAGGTAGCAACCTGAATGTTCCGCCAGAAGCAAAAGCCTCTCTAAATCATGATGCATCGCAAGGTGGAACTGATATTAACACTGGTGCGATTGGTTATGGAAAGTACAGAATAGACATATATGAAAAGGACGGTAATAACTGGAATTACGTTAATTATTGTTTCGCAGATTTTAGTCATTCTAATTATCCTTGGCAAAGTCACCCTTATCTTCAAAATGATATGGCTTTTGAATATAACGGAGAAGGTGAGATTACTTGTTGGGGATTTCATGATTTGCCTAGTGATAGAACTGTAAAAATATGGGATCAGAGGGATCTTAGTGGAAACCCAAACGCCTATGAAAACCAGGTAAAAAGTGGTTTCAAAACTTCAAATTCAGAAAATGGAATATGGCTTAACTTTCCATTGGTTGCAACTGATTATGGTGGTGTAAACCATATTACACCTGGAGTAGATAACCTGTTCATAGAGGTTCTAAACGGACATACAGCAAATCTAAATTGTTCGAAATCATTTTCGTTGGCTTCTCAAACAATGTTGAAGATTGTGGGTAATTCTACTAATCAAGGGACAAAATTTTATCTGGGCAGCACAGAAAATAATCCTAATTGCGGCGCATTGTTCACAGCAAGTTCGGGTTCTCTAATTTGGGTTGGGCAGAATACAGAGTTTATAGCAAGGACCGGAACAATATTAACACTTAATAATCAAAGTAGTGTCAGAATTGATTTAAACAGCAGGCTGTGGATGAAATCCGGTACTAAACTATGCCTTAATGGTTCTCCCCGGTTTTATGGCCAGGGTTATACAAACGGCGGATTGTTTATACAAGGTATTGTTAGCCGACTTTGCGGTGATCCGGGAATTAACACACCATTATTTGATGATAGCATCAAAGTCCGTTTGGATACGAATTCAATTCTGGAATTGCCTGATAGTACAATTCTAACTTTCAGCGGAAATGAAACTGCACTTTTTTGCGATAGTAGTTCAACTATCAAATTCGGCAAAGGCTCAAAACTTATATTTAAAGATGGAGCAAGAATAAGTGCAGATAACACAAAATTTGTGAGTTATGATTCGACTGAGTCTTGGGACGGCATTTATATAACCGGTGATAGTTACGATACCTTAAAGAACTGCACATTTGAAAATGCCGAAAACGGTGTGAATATAGGTAGTTCCGGCTTAAGACCGGGTATCCTGACAACAACTCTGATTACAAACTGTACATTTAATAACAGAACAAATACTAAATTCTCAAACCAAGTTTACGTTTACGGCAATAACCCGACCTTAATAAGCGGATGCAATACTGTATCTGATCTTTCTGAAGGCTTTTCAAACGCTATACTTCTTGAATACTGCGGGGCAGGTTATGTTGTTATTTGCGATAATAACTTTGATAATATTTCATGCGGTATAGCTGCAATACAATCTTCTCCATATATTGCAAGGAATATTATTGCGTGCCCATCAGGCTCCGGAACAGGTATCTCGCTGGATAACTCAAACGGTACAATTGAATATAATAAGATATATAATTTCGAACAGTCAGTTTATTGCCTGTATTCATCGCCATATATGCTTAAAAATACATTAAGCGATGCATCTGAGATGAATCTTTCATTAAATTCTTATTCAGCCCCGGTTTTGAAGCCTGTAACTGCAGGTTCCATTACGCGCTGGCTTGGAGGTAATAATCTCTTTACAGGAGCACCAAACGGGTCTGCATTTAATTTTTCAGAGGATTGTGCGCCACTTATGGATTCCGGCTACAATGTCATTTCTGTTAGCGAGGCATATTATATAAGCGCTGAACTATCGGGAGATTTCTATGCAACTCTGAATAACTGGTATGATGACCCGCCTGATCCGGATCTATTTGAAACCTCAGGCGGCAGAATAATATATGAACCATACTTTGACGGTACTTCTCTGCCATCAACAGATTATTTCGAGCTGAATTCTTTGGGCTTTGACTTGTATGACTCTGTTTATGTAAAAGACCTCACTGAAACATCAACAGTTGATTCATACTTCATGCAGGCATATTTGAAGGAAATGGAAGCAGATTATGCAGATGCAATAGTGAAATATAAATATGTAGTATCAGACTTCAAAACGACATCATATGCACCGGTATCCATAGCTAGGATATTTGCATGCCTTGAAAAGGCAAATAGCTCTAATAGTGCATTCCAGCAAATTCAGAGTTATTACGCAGGAATTAATTCAGATACAGGTAATACTACAACAGTAAGGGAACTTGCAGAGGATTTTATGATAAAATCAAAAGTGAAGCAGGGCATGATAGAAGAAGCAATTAGTGATTACAATGCGATATATCAGGCAAACACAGGTAACTCAACCGGTGTACATGCACTCCTCAATAAAGCGTGTCTTGAGCATATTCTTTCTTTTGGTGATAATATGTCCAGCAGTACATCAGGTTATGCGGAACATAAAGGAAAGTTACTTTCCATACTGCTTGGTAAAGAGATAAGAAATAACCATATTTCAATAAATAACACTATACCGGGTAATTTCAAGCTTTATCAGAACTACCCGAATCCTTTTAATCCTGTTACTTCAATAAAGTACGATATACCGAAAGATAATTTTGTGAATATCAGGATATATGACTTGCTCGGCAGGGAAGTATTCTCCTCCGGCGAATTCAAAAAAGCAGGAAGTTATGAAGTTAAGTTTGACGGTACGAACTTTGCTTCAGGTATGTATTTCTACTCGATAGAGACTGGTTCGTTCAGGGAGACGAAGAAGATGGTGTTAATTAAGTGATCCCGCTAAGCAGAAACGCGGGACTGCAAAAATCGCAGAAAGGTAAAAAGGCAAAAGTAAAAAGTAATTTGAAAGCCTGTCTCATTTTTGGACAGGCTTTGTTTTGGTGTCAGGCCTACACAAAGTGCCCTTTCTGGGAGGACCCGCCTATACGGGCAGGCCTGACACGACGGGGTAAAGTCTTTTAAGGCTTTTGTAGTCTTTTTGCTATGCAAAAAAAACTTCCGGGCATAAAAAAAGCGCTCACTTACACATGAACGCCTTTTTAATACTTTTATCTACTTACCGTTTTCGTTTGAATGGGGCTTCGATCTTTATCCATCTTATCTTCCACCACTTTTCAAACCTGTTCTCTTCGCCGTACATAAGCCTTTTTATATTTGCGCGGTGGTTATAGATTAGAAAAACACAAACTGCCATACTGAAGTATATCAGCGTCTGGTAGCCGTCAATTTCAACTCCGAAAACGTTTTCCCTGATAAATAAAGTTGATGGAAATGCAAATGCCGCGCTTATTGAACCCAGCGAAACATACCCTGAAAAAACCAGGACTACAATAAAAATACCAATTGAAATTGTTGCATCAATTGGAGCTACGCTCAGGAGTAATCCGGCAGCTGTATTGATCCCTTTGCCGCCTTTGAAATTCGCGAATACTGTCCACACATGCCCGATTATTGCAGAAATACCTGCAATGATCTGTATTACCGTAAAATCTGCAAAAGGAGTGCGGTTTTCGAAAGGAAGCGAACCGTAAAACAATTTCGAGATCAGCAGTGTTGCAATGAATCCTTTGCCAATATCAACTAATTGTACCAGAAGCCCAATTTTCCAGCCGAGCACACGAAACGCGTTTGTGCTCCCAAGGTTCCTGCTGCCGTGCTTGCGGATATCTATGCGTTTGAACAGCTTACCAAATACCAACGCTGTGGGGAACGAACCCACAAGGTAGCTTAAAAAAATTACTATAATTAATGATAACATATAATTAATTAAAACACTCTATTCTAATAATTTCAGGAATCTCATTCATTAAAGCTCTTTCAATTCCCGCTCTCAAAGTCATTGGCCTCAAAGGACAGGTATTACATGCCCCAAGCAATTTCAATTCTACAATTCCGCTGTCGCTGATCTTTACAAGCCTTACATCTCCGCCGTCTATCAAAAGGTATGGCCTTATTTTCTCTAAAACCGCATTTATCCTGTCTTCAATATCCGCGGCAATTTCTGTTACAAGCATAACTGGTGTAAAATAATAAAACTTTATTAAAAAAACATCAACGTAATGTCAGATTTCTATTACAGGCAATTTTGGCTGATTATGCTCTTTTTCTTTTACGTTTTCAGCCAGATTTTTTGCAATTTCATTAAATTGCTTTGATTCCGTGGAATCCGCATCCCTGAGTACAATAGGTTTGCCTTCGTCTCCTCCAAGGCGGATATTAGTGTTTAAAGCGATCTCGCCAAGGAAATTTATTCCCAGTTCTTCAGCAAGCTTAGCGCCGCCGCCGGTGCCAAAAATATATTCTTTACTGCCATCAGGATTATTATAGTAACTCATATTCTCAATTATACCAAGTACAGGCACATTTACTTTTTCATACATCTTCGCGCCTTTGCGCGCATCAATAATTGATATTTCCTGCGGCGTGGTAACAATAACCGCTCCGCTTAGTGGTATTGATTGAGTCAGTGTTAACTGTATGTCTCCTGTTCCGGGGGGCATATCGTATAAAAGAAAATCAAGCTCATCCCACTCAACATCGCTCATAAACTGTTTAAGTGCGCTTGCAGCCATGGGACCGCGCCACACAACCGCTTCATTGTTATCCACAAGGAAACCAATTGACATTAGCTTCAGTCCGTACTTAACCACTGGGAGCAGCCTGTTTTTTTCATCGATCTTAACCAGCTTTGGCTTCTCATCTCTTACGCCAAGCATTGTTGGGATCGAAGGCCCGTAAATATCGGCATCAATCAGCCCTACTTTATACCCTTCTTTAACCAGGGCAATTGCAAGATTAACCGCTACTGTGGATTTTCCCACTCCGCCCTTGCCTGAGGATATGGCTATTGTACTCTTTACTCCGGGTAAAATACTGTTATTTATGTTTGAATTTTGCATTAATTACAAATATAGCAATAAAAAAACCTCATTTATAGTAACAAAATGAGGTATGAAAAAGTTGTGGATAAATAATAAGCTGGCTTTAAAAGCTTTAGCCACCTGCCTTATGCAGGCAGGCAAATTACACTAATTACGCGAATTTTCAAGAAATCCGTTCTATTAAGAATTATTTGTCCTTGTCTTCGGATTTTGTATCATTGCAGATATAATCATTCACTTTCCACCATGGATCGATGTAATCGCTTGAAGCCTCTGATATTCCTCTTGGCACAACATAATACTTGCCGTATTCTTCGGTGAATTTGAAAACAAGCAGGTGTGACCATGATTCACCGCTTATGGTTGCAACGCAAATATCTGCTCCTGAATATATGATCTCGAATGTAGTGGGGGAGTAATTGTTTATGCTGTATTTGCTGATTTTTAAATTCTTTTTATCAAGCCATTCTTCTGAAATGTATTTGCGCAGTAATTTGGATTTATCAGGCGCATCGCCAACAAAAACGTTCAGTATCTCGCTTGTAATTTGTTCCATCTTCTTTGTATTAAGGTCATCAGCTTTTATCGTATTACAAAAAACAAACATAAACATTAAAACAGGTATGATGTATTTCGTGAATTTCATTTCAAATCCTTTCTCTATTATTACTTGTTATGAATTTTTATCTGCAATTATATATTCCATTCTTCCAACCTGCTCTGCATTCAGGAGGCGGAGCTTATTTGTAAATAAAAGCCCGCATACTTCATCAGAGGTAATCCTTAGCTTGGGATATGAACTAACTTTCATTTCCCATTTCCCATCAATTTTCTCATGCAATATATCATATACTTCAGCCCTGTCTTCATGGTATTCCAGGAAACATGTTAATATTCTATCCTCACTGCTTTGAACGGGTATGAACCGTACTGCGCCTTCAAGCTCTTTAGTCAGATCCCTGAATGACAAAACCATTTTTCCCCCGGGCTGCAAAATATCATGGCAATGTTTTAACAAGTTCCTGAGATCACTCCTATCGGTTAAATGTGTTAAAGTATCCCCCATGCATACGATAAGTTCGGGTTTTAAATTCCCTGTCATATCAAAATCCATTATATCGCCTTCAATTACTTTTACTTTACCTTTTGAATTTTGTTTCAAAGCATCCAGTAATTGATTGCTAAAATCGATTGATGTCACGTTGAATCCGAGATTTGAAAGAGCGATTGACTGTATGCCATGCCCTGAGCCAAGATCTAATGCAATTTTATTGCCGCGCGGAGTTATCTGTTTTGAGGCAAAGTATTCTTCAAACGTTTTTACATTATCCTCAAAATCGCCGGTCATCCACGGGTAAATATAACCTAAATGACTATCGTAATGATGCTTCACTTTATTCATAAAATTGTGAATCAATTTTCCGCTGAAAAGGTTACTGATTCTATAATATCGCCAATCTGGATCTTATCAACTGCATCGAATCCTTCAATGACATTGCCAAATAGTGTATATTTTGAATCTAAATGCGGCTGTGGAGAATGTGTAATAAAAAACTGGCTTCCTTCTGTATCTTTTCCGCTTGATGCCATTCCGACTGAATATGCATCAAACGGGAGGTGAGTGATCTCGCTGCGAATTGAATATGGAGGACCGCCGTACCCGGTGCCGGTTGGATCGCCGCCCTGAATAACGAAATTTGGTACAACCCTGTGGAAAATAGTGTTATTATAAAAGCCGCTTTCTGCAAGTTTAACGAAGTTCTGCACAGTGAATGGAGCAAAATTCGGCAGCAATTCAATCTTAATAATCCCGCGGCTGGTTTTTATTACTGCAATTTTTTTATCGCTGAGATTATCAATATAAGTCCAGTCAAAATCTGTTTTATATTTTGCTGCCGTAATTTCGGCGGTATGATCAATCCCTGTAATTGATCTCATTGCATCCGCAGAAGCTTTCGCAATATCATAATCCATATGTTTCAGGTTCTTTTTCAGTAAATCGCCTGCGCCGCCGTACTTCATTACGTCCCAGGCCTGTATATATAATAACATAACATCCTTATCTTTAGGGTGCACAAAAGTGTTATAGTCAAACATCATGATCTGGCATGTTTCATCGCGGTATTGAAGGTAGATCGAATCCTGAAGCGCGCCCAGGCAAATATCGGTTATGGCGGCGTTTTTTGAAGCTGAGAATTCCGATAGTATAAGACGGATAATATTTTTGTTTTCGGCATCAAGCTTATCATCAAGCGAAGTCAAGGCTTCAACGAAAGCTTTATAGACTTTTGCAAGATCAGGCGAGCCTATCATGGAGCCATCCTTATTTGGGTGGATTGCATTATAGCGCATAATATCTGCACTGATAGAATCACGAAGCTCTTTATATACCATAGGCTGCTCCATAAATCCGAATGAACTTACAATTGCTGACTTAATATCATAGCCGGCAGCTGAAGAAAACAATGCAAGGAGTTCATCTTTAACTTCATCTTTAAAGATCTTCGCATAAGTTTTAATTGCCTCTGTTTTTACCTGCGGTTCTACCGGTTTGACTAAAACTTCCGTAATAATGGGCTGAATATCCTGTTTGATCTTAATAATAATCGGATTATGAGTATCACTCTTAGCAAAAAGTCTGCCAAGTGACTGCAATGCGGCTATTGAAACATGCGCGCTTCCATCAAGAGCTGCCGAGCGGAGAAGTGCGTCGGCAATTTTGCCAGTCTCCGGAGAGTTCAGATCGATCACCTGATTTCCAAGAGCATTTGCTATACTTACCCGGGCTTTCCAGTTAGCGTCATATTCAAAAAACTCAATCAGGAAATCCACAAGCGACGCATCCTGCAATTTACCAAGAGATGTGTATGCCCATATACGGGTATTCTCATCCGGGAATGATGCAAGCCTCATCAAATCTTCCTTAAAAGGGGCAAGAGAAGTTTTATCACCTGCCCGGAAGAAAGCAAAAGATATACTGTTCAACACTACATGATCCGAAGACTTCTTTAATATCTCACTCAACCAGGGGAGCGACCTTTCGCTTTTGATCTTCCTTACACCAAACTGGCCTATTGCTTTGGCTGCTGCGCTCCACAACTCAGGTTTATCTGCACAAAGACCCAAAATCGTGGCTAAAGTGTTTTCATAACTAATTTTGGCAATGCTCAAAATTATCCACTCCAGCAACTCGCTGTTAGTTTCTGCAGTGAGCAGGCTAAACAGTAAGTTTCTGCTTGATGCGGAGTTAATATGTCCTAATGTAAAATAGGCTGCGGCTTTAATATCATTATCATTTGAATTTTGCAGAACACTGTTTATGTACGGCACTGAGTTTGAGTCAGCGATATTTGCAAGAGCTATGAGAGCGCTTATCTGAGCGGGCGTGTTTCCGGTAACTTCAATCTCCTGAATTTTCGTTGCATTTCTGGTATCCCGGAGTTCGAGTATCTTCTTCTCAGCATCCGGGAATTGCTGGGCAAAGACGGCTGATCCAATGAAGAGTACTAAAAAAGCGATCAAGCCGTAATAATCATTTTGTCTTTTTGACATCGGTTTTCTTCTTAGGTTCAGATTTCTTTTGCTCAGTTTTCTTTTTATCGGTTTTTTTCGTGTCGGTTTTCTTCGTATCTGTTTTCTTTTTGTCGTTTAGTTTTTTCTTCTGATCCTGCTGCTTCTTCAGGTCAAGTTGTTTTTTCTTTTCATCCTGTTCTGCCTTAAGTTTTTCAGTTTTTTCCTGTTCCTTCTTATCGAATTCTGCTTTCCTGTTGAAGTATTCTGTGTAATTGTAAAATTTATAACCCAGTTTTTTTAGCGTCATTATTTCATCGTAAAATGAATTAAATTCCGGCGCATCTATATGCAGCAATGTAACCAAACTTTTCTGCGAAGTTGACTTACTCTTTATATTACCTGCAATGATCGGTAATTTGTCTTTTGCGCTTTCCTCTGCTTTTGTGATCATGGGCACCAGGCTGCTTTCGGTAATAACTTTAATGTTGAATTTAGCGAACTCTTCGGCAATTACATTCACAGTTGTTTGCGGCACATCGCTCTCGGCCTTTGTGAGTATCACGGATTGAATAGTGGGGAAGTCGCTTGAAAATGATTTCACTTTCTCCCTTATTCCTTTTTCATCAAGGTTTGTGTTGAAATCGGTATCATAATTATCTCTTCCGCCAATGGTCAGATTGATTATCACATCCTTCTTATTGTGGAGCAGTTTGTTTTGTATATCAATCTCATCAAGATTTCTCGGGAATACAAAGCTGAACTCGGATTTATTCAGCAGAAGCCTGTCAATTTCTTCATCTTTGTAATCGGCAATGCCGCTAAGTACCACACAAATAATAGCAGACTCGCGGCTGATCTTATCTGAATGTACTACTGATATCCTCCCCAAAGGATGATCCTTTTTGGTTGAATCGGGATTTTCTACTATAATAGTAATATCTTTGGTAATAATATCCTCGTTCACGGTTGACGAAAGCCCTGAAGAACTTATATAACTGCTGAGATCTGCATTTACTTCAATAGAACTTAATTCCGGTGGAATTAAAACAGTTTTGCTGAACCATTCAGCATCTTTATGCGGAATATTTTTGGAAACGCCTTTTTGGGTTTTGCTTTCCCAATTGCTGGATATCCATTCTTTCTTTATGCCAAATCCGTGCAGAACTGAATCAATTCCGGTTTCGAAAAGCGGTTTTAGTGATTCAATATCAGCCGGTGATTTGATGGTTGTTTGAGTTAAATTTTGGGTTGTATCTGTAGTGGTTTGACTCTCATTTTTGAGGAAAAACTTTGTAAATACCAGCGATGCCGCAATTACAACAAGGGCTATGATAATTATCAGTTTACCACGGAACGATTTAAGGATATTTGCTATTTTAAATTTTGCCAATAATTAACTGAAAATACTACATTATTTAAATTAATTATGAATTTTTTATAACTAAAAATATCCATATTTTACTTTTAATACCATATATTTAAAAATATACTATAATAAAGGAGAATTTGAATTATGGAACCAATTCCGGTAATGCAGGAATCTTATACCACAGAAGCCACAACAGCAAGGACTTTCATCATGAAAGTCTATATGTGGATGTCAGCCGGTTTGTTTATTACATCTGCAATTTCCGTTACCCCTATACTGGTGCTAGGCGAAAATGCATATTTTAATCTCATTTCCGAGTACATTTATGTGATATACGGATTGATGATAGTTGAATTGCTCATAGTGTTCGGACTCTCAGCAGCAATTGGAAAAATTCCAGCAATTCTTGGATATGCACTCTTTCTATTTTATGCAACGCTAAACGGAATTACGCTTTCGCCGATATTCTTAATTTATACAGGGGGCTCGATATTTTCGACATTTCTTGTTTGTTCTATTATGTTTGGAGGAACGAGTATTCTTGGATTCATTACTAAAATGGACCTGACAAAATTCGGCGGATATTTAACAATGGCGCTTATTGGTTTGGTTGTTTGCATGGTTGTTAATATTTTCCTGAACAGCAGCATGATGGACTGGATCATCTCGCTTGTTGGAATTGTTATTTTTGTAGGGCTTACGGCTTACGATACACAAAAGATAAAGAACATGTCGGGCTCTATTGATTCAGCCAGTGAAGACGGGAAGAAAGCATCTATTATGGGGGCATTAACATTGTATCTTGATTTCATCAACCTGTTTCTATTTCTGCTCAGGCTTCTTGGCAGAAGAAATTAGAATCTGCGAATCAAAATTATAAATGAAAAAATTTTATGCGATTGTACTGCTCTCAATATTAAGTTTACCCGCATTTTCACAGGTGGATGTAGTACAAGCATTTCCTAACCGGATATTTTCTGCTCCGGTTTTTTTAACACACGCCGGGGATGCATCTAACCGTATATTTGTTGTCCAACAGACCGGATCGATCGTAGTTTTTCCAAATGATTCTTCAGGAAGCTCGAAGACAACTTTTCTTGATATTTCAAATAAGATAATTTTCGGAAGTGAACAGGGTGCGCTTGGGCTGGCTTTTCATCCTGCTTACAGCACTAACAGGTTTTTTTACGTGAACTATACCAGGCTTAGTGACGGAGCAACGATCGTATCCAGATTCCAAACCCAGTCCGGAGATCCCAATAAAGCGGATTCGCTGAGTGAGCTTGTTTTGCTTACAATTGCGCAGCCTTTTGCAAACCATAACGGCGGAATGATAATGTTTGGGCAGGATGGTTATCTATATATTGGCATGGGTGATGGAGGAAGCGGAGGCGACCCCGGCAACCGTGCACAGAATCCAAACGAGCTGCTTGGAAAGATCTTGCGTATAGATGTAAATAATCCCTCAGGGGGCAACAATTATGGCATACCTTCAACAAATCCATACGCAGGCGGCGGCGGAAGGGGCGAGATATATTGCATTGGGATGAGAAACCCATGGAGATTTTCGCAGGATCCGGCAACCGGACTGATCTACGCCGGCGATGTTGGGCAAGGGTGCTGGGAAGAGATCAGTTTGATCACGCTTGGCGGCAATTGCGGCTGGAAAATAATGGAAGGAATGTTCTGCTTTGTAAGTGTTTCAGGAACGCAGTGCAACGAAACAAACTGCAATACTACGGGATTGACTTTACCGATCAAACAATATTCAAGCCACACTGGCAACGAGTGTTCAGTAACCGGAGGTTATGTTTACCGCGGCTCAAGAGTTCCGCTTCTTAGTGGTAAGTATATTTATGCTGATTATTGCAGTGCAAAAATATGGAAGCTTCAGTATAGCGGGGGTGTGATAAGTGATACGGCACAGATCGGCAATGCTCCATCACCTGTTTATTCATTTGGTGTTGACCAGAGCAATGAACTGTATGTACTTTGCGCCAACGGAAGAGTTTATAGGTTTTTGAGCACAGTTATTGGTATAGATCCCCAGGGTAACAATATTCCTGATGGATATACTCTTGAGCAAAACTATCCCAATCCGTTTAACCCGGTTACAAATTTCGAATTTCGAATCCCGGATTACGGATTAGTGAGTCTAAACATATATGATGTTATAGGAAGAGAAATTGCAATTATTGTGAATGACGAAATGACGCCGGGAACATATAAGGCAGAGTGGAATGCATCAGAGTACCCAAGCGGAGTTTATTTCTATAAACTGATTGCCGGCAATGTTACACTTGAAAAGAAAATGGTATTAATAAAATAATAAAAATTAAAATTCAATTTATGAAAAAAATTATCGGCATGTGTTTTGCAGCATTACTGCTTTTTTCCTCACAGACATTTTCACAGGTTGGTTTTGTGAATGCTTTTCCCGGTTTGTCGTTTACGCTGGCTTTGTTTCTTACTCACTCAGGAGACGGAACGAACAGAATTTTTGTGGTTCAGCAAAGAGGATTGATAAAAGTATTTCCCAATGATTCCAACGCAACATCTACTCAGACATTCCTCGATCTGACAAACCTGGTAAGCCAATCAGGAAATGAAAGAGGTTTGCTTGGTCTTGCTTTTCATCCTGATTATTCCTCAAACAGGTATTTCTTTGTTTATTATACCAGATCAAGTGACGGAGCGCTCAGGATATCGCGATTTACAACTCAGTCGGGAGATCCGAACAAAGCTGATTCGTTAAGTGAATTGAACATGATGACAATCCCGCATTCATCAAATTCCAATCACAATGGCGGATGTTTGATGTTCGGCCAGGATGGTTATCTGTATGCCGGTATTGGTGATGGCGGAGGTGCAGGTGATATACCAAACAATGCACAGAACTTAAACATGCATCTTGGGAAAATCCTCAGGATCGATATCAATACACCGGCAGGAGGGAACAATTACAGTATTCCGCCGGGTAATCCGTTTGCCGGCGGAGGCGGCTTGCCTGAGATATTCACAGTTGGCATGAGAAATCCATGGCGTTTTACCCAGGATCCCGTTACAGGTACTATTTACTGCGGAGATGTAGGGCAGGATGCATGGGAAGAAGTTGATACTATTTCTGTTGGAAAGAATTACGGCTGGAGATGTTACGAAGGTAACGCAACATATAATACTTCCGGCTGCGGGCCAATTGGAAATTACACATTCCCGATTACCGTGTACCAGAATGTTGGTTCAGATATTTCAATAACCGGAGGGTATGTTTACCGCGGCTCAAGAGTTCCCTGGCTTGTAGGCAGGTATGTGTACGCCGATTACGGCAGCCGCAAAGTATGGAAACTTCTGCTTTCAGGCGGGGCAGTCAGTGAGAATACTCAAATTGGTCTGGCACCATCAGGTGTACCTTCTTTTGGTGTTGATCAAAGCAATGAACTGTATGTTGTTACTACAACAGCAATGTATAAACTTCTTGATGTATCAGTTGGTATAAACGGAAACGGCAGTCAATTGCCTGCCGGGTATTCACTTGAGCAGAATTACCCGAATCCGTTCAATCCCACAACAGCCATCTACTATAATGTTGGCACGAACAGCCTGGTAAATATTAAGATCTTTGATATTACAGGAAAAGAAATAGATGTTCTGCTAAATGAATCAAAACCCGCAGGCAGGTATTCCGTTGAGTGGGATGCATCCGGCTATCCAAGCGGCGTTTATTTCTATCGTATGACTGTAAATGGAGCGAGTGAAGAGAAGAAAATGGTGCTAATCAAGTAAAAAGTTAGAAAGTAAAAAGTAATTCGAAAGCCTGTCAAATTTTGACAGGCTTTTTGCTTTTTACTCCCCGCTGTTGGTCTTGTGACCAACAGCATATGTTGGTTGTTGTGATAACAACTGCTTTAGCAGTCAGGCCAACAAGGGGATCGAATTGTATTCCAGACTACAAAAGTCTTTAAGACTTTTGTAGTCTTTTTGTTATACATGTAACGCCTTGTCATATTCTATTCTGACTTAAATCATATTATTCGCTTCAATCGTGTATTATATTTGAAACAGCTCTCCAACAATATTTAACGGTATAATTATGTTTTGTTTTTTTGCAAAAAAACATTATATTTAGTTAATAAACTACTAGGCACTTGCTGAAATGTTAACTTTTAACTAAAATTTATGAACCCCGAAGACTTTAGAATATGCAAGCCAGAAAGATGTTTGATGAAGACAATAGGCTTTTTTATTGTTCTTTGCTCATTGCTAATTATTAATTGTTATGGGCAGTCTATTACATGGCAGAAATTGTATCCGGTTGAGGGTGATAACCGTTCTGTAAGCAAAGCAACATGTATGGCTGACGACGGAAATTTTTACTCTGGTGGGACAGCCTTTTTAAGCGGCAACTGGCGGATCTTCGTTATGAAAATAAATCCATATGGAGATACAATCTGGACAAAGAGAATTGACACTCTCGGCACTGAAGTATTTGCAATGGCTTCAAGCGGAGACGGAGGCTGTGTAATTACAGGTGATAATAACTACTCGATTAAACTAAACTCATCCGGAAATATTATTTGGGCGAAGTATTATGGCGGTGTTGGAATTGAGCTTTACGATATAATTAAGACTACTGATGGAGGTTATGTAGCTTGTGGTCAACTATTTGACATAAATAATTTTACAAATAACGGTTATATATTTAAATTAGATAATAACGGCAATCTGCAATGGGAAAAAATTTATTTGTCTAATAACTCTAAAATTCTATTATCTATTATCGAATTAAATGACAATAAATTTATTACTACAGGTGGTAATATAGATTTTCCTGGGGATACAGGTAAAGCTATTCTATTAAAGGTTAATTCTATTGGTGATACAATTTGGCAGAAAAAGTATACTGCCTTTAATAAACCTATTGCGGGACATGTTATCAGTAAAATCAATGGTATGTATATAGTTGGCGGTGCAACAACTGATTCGTCAGGCAGTTATTCAAACACCTTTTTTATGCGGGTAGATACTACAGGCAACTTACTTTATGCAAAAAAATTCGAAGCTAATGGAAATCAAGGTTTCTATGATTTGAAAGTATTGAATGCAAATAAGTATGTATTTACTAGAACCCGTGCAACTGGGATTACACTTGATAGTTACGGTATGATAATAGATTCTTTAGGAAACGAAATAATAGGGAAAAGCTTTGCACTGCCATTATTTGTGATATTCCGTTCAATTTTATTGATGCCAAACGGTGATTTTATTTTTGCAGGTAACGGTAATAATTCGCAGCAGAGCGAATATGATACTTATATAGTAAGAACGGATAGCCTGTTATTTGCACCACCTATTAGCATCATAAATAACATCAGCAGTTTACCTGATAGTTATATTCTAAAGCAAAATTATCCGAATCCATTTAATCCCACTACAACAATAGAAATTTACATGAAAGTATCTGCTAATGTTGAGATAAAAATATTTGATGTTACAGGCAAGTACATAAAATCGCCGCATATCGGAAGACTTAATGCCGGTACGCATATAGTTGCATTTGATGGAGAGTATTATGCAAGCGGAGTTTATTTTTACAGTATGCTTGTTGATGAGAGAATGACTGAAACGAAGAAAATGATTCTTGTTCGTTAAACTTAACTTAATATTCATTTAACTTAAAGATACACCTTTAAGGAGGCATGTTATGAAAAAGTTATTGCTTTCAGCCGCATTTATCTTTGTACTAACAAATGGCATACTTGCACAGGGTGGCCATTGTGAAATAGGCTTTAGAAATGATTCACCAAGATGGGTTTATATTAAAGTATTCCCAGTCAGTATGATTTTTAACTATCCGAGAGAGAACTCTATTAACTACCCTGGATATAATATTATATCAAGAGTTAAGAGATTTGGTAGCGTATACCCACCTATAACTTACACTTATATAAATGGTTGGAATGCCCTCGAAAAAATGGACAAAAAATTAAGAGTGATAATTTAAGTTTTCAAATTGCACAGGAGAAAGATAGTTCAGTTTAGAATGTCTCCTGTACCGGTTATAAAATATTTCTATATATTCAAAAATCTGCTGCTTTGCTTCTTCCCTTGTAACAAAATAATTTCTGTAAATAAATTCTTTTTTTAATGTTGCAAAAAATGATTCT
>JAIOIK010000148.1 GCA_019912545.1 Ignavibacteria bacterium
ATTCTATATTTATTTAATTTAGTACTCATATCTTAGGTTAAATTAGTTTTTTAGGTTATCTGATTATAGCCATCTTTATTTGGTCAACGAAATCTCCTGTCAAAGACCCTGTATTTTGACGGGCAATTAATTTACAGAAGTAAATACCGCTTGAGACCAAGCTTCCATAATTATTCGTTCCAACCCAAATGACACTTTTGTAACCAGCAACTTCATAATTATCTATTAATCTCTTAACTTCCTGCCCCAGAATATTATATATTACTATCGTTACCCATGAATCATGTTTAAGTGAATAATTGATCGAAGTAGTGGGATTAAACGGATTAGGATAATTTTGTGATAAAGAAAATTCAAGCGGGACTTTAATGCTTTTTCCTTCGGTTTCTGTTGGGATACTCTGTGCAATCTTTTCAGGCACAATATAATCACCACATTGGAATAATTCTGCTTTAAAAATGCTATTTCCGTCCATAACAAATCCGGGTTCTAATGTAATACTTCCTACACTTCGGAATGTTACATTTGCTCCAGCGTTTAGTGTAATGTTGCTTGATGTTAATGTCTTTGCTGATTGTATAAAAACGGTTCCAGTATAAGTCTGATTTGGTACTGAAAGATCTCTTTCTATAACATCAAAAGGATATACATATGTATGGTACCTACCATCACCTCGCCGGGTATCAGCCCATACAGGGTAAATAATGCCCTTGTTAAATTCAATCCCAATATAATGATTACTCCCTACAGCAGTACCCAACCAGGGTTGCGAGCTAACTCTTCTATCGCACCAGGTTTCACCTGCATCGGTTGAAACTGAAACATACGTGTGTTTATCGCCATTCCGCGTATCGTAGTATATACATGCAAGATACCCTGACATTGGGTCACATGAAATCCAAGGTAATGTTTGATTGTTTGTTTGCACCTGATTCACTCTTGTTCCACCAGACCATGACGAGCCACCATCATAAGATTTTTTCAAGAAAACATCATATTGTAAGGCATTAACATTGATAGAATAGACCATGTATATCGGGCCACCCTGCATATTTACAGACATTGATGGACCGTCACCTGATTGAGTTTGATTGGCAAAAAATGGTAAATCAATCGTAGATATTTGACTCCAGTTAACACCTCCATTAGTTGATTTGATGAACTGTATCTGATACCAATCACCTCCCTGATTAAGGTGCAGCGCCCATGCAACATAAACATTGCCTGAGTTGTCTGTTTTTATGTTAACGCCATGTGGTGTACCGCCTGCCGATATCAAATTGGGCTGAGACCAATTCTGCCCCCTGTCTGTTGAATAAACAAATATTATCCCAGAGCCGCCTCCACCTCCATCTGCACCTGTCCATGCGCAGTAGATTCTTCCATTCAAATAACTGTTACAACTATTGTCTATATGCAAATAATCTTTATCAACTATACTATTCGTACTCGCTGTCGAAAAAGTCCAATTGTTACCTAAATTAGTAGAACGGGCTACTCTGATACCGTTAAAGCCACGGTATGAAACATATAAATATCCGTTCATATCAATTCCTGCGGCAGGATCATCGGCGCTGAATTGATCAAAAATCCCATTAGGGTATGGGGAATTCCATGTAACACCCCAATCAGTAGAGACGTATGCTGACACCTTTATGTATGGCAAGTTGTGATTATTTGCGCTTAATACAATCCTAGGGTTAAGTGGAATGCCCTCGAAAAAATGGACAAAAAATTAAGAGTGATTGTTTAAGTTTTCAAATTGCACAGGAGAGAGATAGTTCAGTTTAGAATGTCTCCTGTACCGGTTATAAAATATTTCTATATATTCAAAAATCTGCTG
>JAIOIK010000149.1 GCA_019912545.1 Ignavibacteria bacterium
TGTTAATTTATTGTTACCAAGTTTATTAAATATACCATATAATACAGGCAAAACTATTAATGTCAGCATTGTTGAAGAGATCAGGCCTCCAATTACAACTGTTGCAAGCGGCCTTTGAACTTCTGCACCCGCGCCCTGTGAAATAGCCATTGGAATAAAACCTAATGAGGCAACAAGTGCCGTCATCAAAATAGGTCTTAATCTGGCTGATGTACCTGTAATAATGCGGTCATATACATTCGTTATCCCTTCTTCTTCAAGCCTGTTAAAATAAGCTATCATTACAATCCCGTTCAGTACTGCAACTCCAAACAAGGCTATAAATCCAACTCCTGCAGAAATACTAAAAGGCATACCTCTTATCAGCAGTGAGAAGATCCCGCCAACTATTGCAAAAGGAATACCCGAAAAGACTAGTAAACCCTGCTTAATGGAGTTGAACGCAACAAATAACAAAGCGAAAATGAATAAAAGTGCTACAGGTACTGCAATAAGCAGCCTGTTTGAAGCACTCTCAAGGTTTTTGAACTGTCCCCCATATTCAACTATATATCCGGGGGGCATTTTTATGTCTGCATTTATCTTGCTTTTTAATTCTTCAACAAAACTTCCTATATCCCTGCCTCTTACGTTTCCCTGAATTACGATCCTTCTTTTTCCGTTATCCCTTGTAATCTCAGCGGGGCCTTCTTTAATTTCAATATCTGCAAGCTCAGAAAGCGGAATTTTTATCCCGGATGGTGCCGCTACCAGGATATTTCTTATGGAATTCATATCCCTTTTATATTCATCATCATATCTTATCACGATATCAAATTTCCTGTCACCTTCAAATATTACTCCTGCTGATTTGCCTGCCATTGAAGTTTCAATTACTTCATTTACATCATCAACATTAATGCCGTATAAAGCAATTTTATCCCTGCTGATCTTGATCTGTAGTTGTGGTAATCCTTCTAACTGCTGGACGGAAATATCTTCTGCCCCATTAACTGTGGACATAACTTTAGAGACTTCGTTTCCCTTATCTGTTAGTACGCTTAGATCATCTCCGAATATCTTTACTGCAATATCGCCTCTTGCCCCGGAGATCAGCTCGTTAAATTTCAATTCTATTGGCTGCGTAAAAGAAAGACCTACGCCGGGAACTACCAGCAGTTCTTTCTGTATCATCTCTACAAGCTCTTCTTTTGTCCGGGCCGTTGTCCATTCTTCTATGGGCCTTAAGATCACAATAACATCGCTTATTTCCGGTCCCATAGGGTCAGTTGCCAGTTCCGGTGCGCCGGTTTTTGTTACAATAGTTTTCACTTCCGGAAATTTGGCTTTTAAGATCTGCTCGCATTTTGTGCCTATGTTTACTGATTCTGTTAACGATACTCCAGGTAATCTTACTATCTGAAATGCAAGGTCACCCTCATCCAGCTTAGGTATGAATTCTGAACCAAGCTTTGTGAAAATGAAGAGACTGAGTATGAGCATTATCACTGCAAAGCTTAAGACTCCCGCTTTATTTTTCAGCGAGAATTCAAGAAGCGGTTTGTAAACTTTCTTAATAGAGTTAATTATCTTATCTGCGATACTCTCTTTTTCACTTATATTTCTCTTCAAAATTAAAGAACACATCATGGGAACATAAGTTAGTGATAGTAACAATGCTCCAATAAGTGCAAATCCAACAGTAAATGCCATTGGCTTGAACATTTTACCTTCAATTCCGCCTAAAGCAAATATTGGCAGGTAAACTATCAGTATTATCAGAACTCCGAATATTGCAGATTTAATTATACCGGATGAAGCATTAAAGACAGTTTCGTTTAATTCCGATTTGTCAATTGGTTTTTTGTTTAAATGAATTTTTGCAGCAACTGTAACAATAACCGATTCAACGATGATCACAGCCCCATCAACAATTAGCCCGAAATCAATAGCCCCAAGAGACATTAAGTTTCCTGATACTTTGAATATGTTCATCATTATCAGCGCAAACAGCATTGCAAGCGGGATTACAGAAGCTACTATAAAGCCGGCGCGCAGGTTTCCAAGCAGCAGGAACAAAACCAAAATTACAATTATGCCTCCTTCAACCAGGTTCTTTTCAACTGTTGCAATGGTTTTGTTGACAAGGTCTTCACGGTTATAAAACTCGTCAATAGTAATACCCTCAGGCAATGAAGGTTTTATCTCTTCGATCTTTTCATGTACCTTGCCGGCTACCTCTCTTGAATTCGCTCCTTTTAACATCATAACAATACCGGTTACAACTTCACCGTTTCCATCCTGGGTAACTGCGCCAACTCGCAAACCCTCGCCATATTCAACTTCTGCAAGCTGCCTCAGATATACAGGTGTGCCGTGAACGGTTTTTACAACAATGTTCTTAAGATCATCCATGCTCTCAATAAGCCCGATTCCCCTAATGGAATACTGGTCTGATTGTTTTTCAATAAAACCACCGCCTACATTACTGTTATTTTTTACAACAGCGTCATATACTTCTCTTAATGTAATATTAAAATTTGTCAGTGCATTAGGGTTAATATGTACATGGTACTGTTTTTCAAAGCCGCCAAAGCTGTTGATCTCAGCAACTCCATCAGTTCCGAGTAGCTGTCTTTTCACTATCCAGTCCTGTATTTCCCTCAACTGAGCATTACTGTAAGAAGTATTTTTCGGATCTTCAGGCCTGACTACATATTGATAGATCTCTCCAAGACCCGTGCTAACAGGCGCCAATTCAGGTTTTCCCAACCCCCCGGGTATATTCTCCTCGGCCTCCTGAAGTTTTTGGAATACCTGGTTTCTTGCAAAGTAAATATCAACGTCATCTTCAAAAACAATTGTGACTACTGATATTCCGAATTTGGAAATTGAACGGAGCTCAATTACATCGGGGATACTCTTCATCGAAATTTCAATTGGGTATGTTATGAACCTTTCAATTTCAGATGCGGAGAGCGTTGGGCTTGATGTAATTACCTGGATCTGATTATTTGTAATATCCGGCACTGCATCAATTGGCAATTGTATCGCCGAGTATATCCCGGCCATTATCAGTATTAGAACACAAAACCCCACAACCATTTTTTGCTTTATTGAAAAAGCAATGATTCTATCTATCATAAATTAACATAATAATGATTACAAGAGCAGAAAAATTTTCGCTCTAAATAAGACTACAGTTCAATTAGAATTAATTTATGACCGGGGAGGCGGTGAAAATGTGGATTTCGAGGGGAAGGGTAAATTTAAGTTTAATAAATGCGGAGCATTTAATGAATTGAGATAAACTTCTATTGTAGAATAATTGCAGGGAGTGACTGTAATATTGCAGCAAACGCAATTGCATAAAGGTGAGCAATCGCTATGCCCATCATCGGTGTGTTTTTGCTCTAAATGCTCTACTGCTTCTGAGTGACAGAAGTCTGTGGAGCAATCATCTATGCATGGCTCAAATGCCAGAAAAAGCAAATAAACAAGCAGTATTTTAACCGTAATTTTCAGCATTTGCAATCGAACATCCGCAAATATAGTAATTGATTGGCAATAAAACAAGTTTGGGAGTAAAAAACGTCACTTAAATAGAGGACAATTATGCACTTAACCAAAAATTCAAAATCTTGACAAATATCATATTTATATGTGATGAGAAATACTATATTTGTGCAGATTGAAAAGACTTAGGAATAATACGATCCGCATCATAATGGCTGCGCTTTTACTTGTAATGGGTAATTTCTCAGTTGCGCTTGCGCATATAGATTGCAAAATTGGCGATAGCAGCCATTCTAAATGCGAAATGGAATGCTGCCAGGAAGGCGCATGCTGCTCTGAGGAAGAAAATGAACACGCTGTTGAGATAAAAGATGAAAGCGGAAGCTGCTGCGAAGTGCATATTGAAAAAAGCATGGAGCAGGATATTACAATGCCGGTAATTACTTTCGGTACAGAAAAGAACAATCTTGACTTCTTAGTGTTGACTCTAAGGCCGGAAATACTTGCATCACAATTCTTCCCGGTTATTGTTCACAAGCTTAAGACAACGAATATTTTTCTGGCGGTTTCAAATCTCAGAATTTAAACTCCTTACACTCAAACTCATTTAAATAAGGTATTCCTGCATTATTGCGGGAAATTTATAAAAAAATTTAAACAGATTTTTATGAAAATGATCATAATTGCTTCGTTCATATTTGCATATATATTTTCAGGTTCTGGAAACTCAGTTTCTAATGAGCATTTCAATATTTTAAGCGATACAATGGCAGTTTGTCCGGTTACCGGCGATAAACTCACGGGCGAATCACCAACCCTCAGATATATAAATAAAGATATCACTTTCTGCAATGACGGATGCGTTATGGCATTTAAGAAAGAACCTGCAAATTACCTGAAGGGTGGAATTATGTGCATGCCGTGCGGTGAAGATGACAGCAATAAGAATATTTCTGCTGTACATGACGGCGTGAAATATTATTTCTGCGGCAAAGGATGTAAAAGTAAGTTTGAATCTGATGCAGAAAAATACCTTAACGAACATAAAAAATGAATTTTAGAAATCTAAAAATGAAAAGTCATAAAATAATTCAATTAATCATATTAACAGCCTTCATTTTAACGGGCAGTATGGTGCACTCACAAAGCATCAAGGGTATTGTTCTTTCGCAGGGAGAAAACAAAAAAGAACCGCTTGATGCAGCAATTGTGAAGTGGATAAATACAACTAAAGGCACAATTACAGACGAAAAAGGAAATTTTGAATTAACATTGCTCGGTATAGTTGATAAAAGGCTTGTTGTTACTTATACAGGATTTAAAAAAGATACAATTGAGGTTGGTGATAAA
>JAIOIK010000150.1 GCA_019912545.1 Ignavibacteria bacterium
AGGACTGGATGCATCTGCAATAGTATCAATAACAGGAAGGACTTTGAATGTTGTGAAACAATATATTAAATTGCATAACAACCTTAATACTGTCAAAAAACTTAAAAAATAGTCAGGGGACAAATGTCACTATAGTAAATAAGTTTGTACTTTACCAATTGTGTCAAAGCTTGCATCAACACAGTTGATGCACTCCAAAGGAAAAGGCGTTCTGTTGAACGCCTTTTTATAATCTTAGTGTGCTTAGTGACTCAGTGGTGAAATAGATTCCCGCCTTCGCGGGAATGACAAACTATTTCCACTTAGGTTCAAATATTCTCTTTATGCCCACCGATTTCCCCGTGTTCACATCAATATTCACCACTACTGCGCTGATCTTTACATCATTCATTGCAACATCAGTTTTGTGGGGAGTCTGGTAGTAAAACCTTGCAATTGAAGCCTCACGATTGCCGCCGATAACGCCTTCAAATGCGCCTGTCATGCCAACATCTGTAATAAATGCCGTGCCGCCGGGCAGAATGCGCTCATCCGCAGTCTGCACATGAGTGTGAGTACCAACAACTGCGCTCACTTTGCCATCCATGTACCAGCCAAAAGCAATTTTCTCAGCCGTTGCCTCTGCGTGCATATCTATAAAAATCAAATTGGTTTCTTTCTTAAGTCTTTCGGCAAGCTTGTGCGCCGTTCTGAAAGGGCAATTTAAGGTAGAAAGATACACTCTTCCCATAACATTCACTACTGCAAGCTTGAATATTCCGCCCTCTATGGTAATTGGATATATCTGGAACCCTTTTCCGTAAACATCGTCGTGGTGATTAGCAGGGCGCAGCATCCGCACATCATCCTTCAAAATGTTAACTGATTGCAGCTTACTAAATGTATGGTTGCCGCCAGTCATGCACTGAATACCCGCATCATAAGCACGCTTCACATCTTTATCAAGAAATCCCTTTCCGCCTGAGAGATTTTCCCCATTGGCAATTACAAAATGAATATCATGCTTCTCAACAAGCTTTTTCAGGTTATCTTCAACATACTTAAGCCCCGGCTCGCCGATTATATCGCCTATGAATAATATATTTAAGTTCAATATGTAATTAGTAGTTAATAATTAGTAATGTGAAAGGAATTGTCATTCTGAGTCCTGATTTATCAGGGCGAAGAATCCATTTTGATATGTTAGTGGACCCATCGCGGAGTTTATCCCGCACAAGTTGCGGGGCTCAAGGTGACAATAATTCAATAACTTTCTGATTTATTCGGAAACTTCTGGTTCTTTACATCTTTGATATAACTCTTAAATGCATTCTTGGATTGTTCGGCAATGTTAAGGTACTTCCGTACAAAGCGGGGATGGAACATCTCTGTCATGCCCAGCATATCGTGAGTTACAAGTATCTGTCCATCACAGTGTAAACCGGCGCCAATACCGATAGTAGGTATCTTGACCGATTCAGTCACTTTTGTTGCAAGCGATGCAGGGATCTTTTCCAGCACCATTGCAAATGCGCCTGCATCTTCAAGTATCTTCGCGTCTTTTTGTATCTGCTTTGCTTCCTTCGGGTCAGTGCCTCTGGTTACGTACGTGCCGAAAATATTTATTGATTGCGGAGTTAATCCCAAATGCCCCATTACGGGTATCCCAACTTTCACAAGATGCTTTGCAACCTCTGCAATACGCTCGCCGCCTTCAAGCTTCACAGCGTCTGCGCCGGTTTCTTTCATAACGCGGCCGCAATTCCTTACGGCTTCCTGCAGATCGACATGGTAACTCATAAACGGAAGGTCAACAACAAGCAGTGCAGTACGTACGGCTTTTCTAACTATCTTCGCGTGGTAGATCATTTCATCAAGAGTAACTGTAAGTGTAGTGGCATTGCCCTGTATAACATTTCCAAGTGAATCACCAACAAGTATCATATCAATTCCGGCTTCATCAAGGTAACGCGCCATTAGGAAGTCATATGCCGTTAAAGCAGAAATTTTAACACCGTTACGCTTCATTGTAACAAGCGTTTTAGTTGTTATCTTCTTTCTTTCGTGTGTTTTAGGTGCCGGTTGTGACTGTTCTTCTGCCATTATATAGCCTAATTTTGGATTAACTCTGCATGCATTCTTGGTTCTATAAAATCTGCAACTCTGTTAATTCCTTTAAAGTTCAGGTCAAACGCTTTGCGGAATCCGTTAAAGACTGCTTCTGCTGTTTCGTTATACTGAATTTTCCTGCCGGTAATTTCATTTAAACAGCAGGTCTTCTCTTCAATTTCCTTTATCATCTTTATGCGCTCTTCGCCTGAGATGTTTAGGTAATTTACAATATTTTTGTGGTGATCGCCTATGAGTATCGAGCCGTGCTGCAAAACAATATTGCCGAATTTTCTCTGCGCGCTGCCGACGAGCTTTTTCCCATGGAAATTAATCTCATATTTAACCGAGCTGTTGAAACACAGATTGTACATTCCTGTTTTAATAAGCTTTAGTATATCGGGAGTCTCTTTCGTGAACGATAGCTCAAAAAGCTTTGGATCAAGTTCTTTAAGCCCTATGAGTATTGCAAGAGAGACATCCCTGTAAAGATCGCGTACCGGGCGGCCTGATCTGAATACAACAGAATAAGTAAGTTCTTCTGAATGAAGCACAGCCCGTCCGCCGGTTGGGCGTTTTACAACATCAATGCCTTCTGCTCTGCATTTGGAATAATCTATATTAACTTCATTGGCAAAGCGGCTCTGATTAAAACCAAGCGATAGCGCGTAAGGCTTCCACCTGTAAAATCTCAAAAACGAGGTGTCTTCCGCCATGCAGCGGTCAACAAGCCGCATATCAAGATCCATATTATAGGTTCCGGAGCGCAGGCCGGAATCTATAAATTCCCACTTTTTATTTTCTGATAATACCGCGCTCACTTTGTTCTATAAATGAAATTATTGTTTTCACTTCTTCAGTCATTTGGGTGGAATCTTTAACCGCCTTTACAGCATCACTTATATTATATTCAGAACCGAATATTATGCTGTATGCATTTTTGATATTGCGGATCTGTTCATCAGTGAAACCGCGCCGTTTTAATCCAACAATATTTAAACCTTTGTAGCCAGATTGCGATCCGCCTGCCAGTATGTATGGAGGCACATCCTGTGTTACCCGTGAACCGAATGCAATAAAAGAGTGCGCACCGATATGAACGAACTGATGAATGCCAACCATGCCGCCGATTATTGCCCAGTCATCAACAGTTACATGGCCGCCCATATTTATGGCGTTAGAAAGAATTACGTTATTGCCAATTACAGAATCATGCGGAATGTGCACATAATTCATAATATAACAATTCCTGCCAATTATAGTTTTACCCCGCGCAATTGTGCCGCGGCTGATTGTTGCAAACTCTCTTACAACTGTTTTCTCCCCGATCTCAAGCGTGGTAACTTCCCCCGAAAATTTCAGGTCCTGCGGTTCTGCGCCAAGCACTGCGGAGTGGAATATTCTTACACCGCTTGCCAGGGTTGTACCGCTGTGTATAACAACACTTGAATGTATCTCGGTATTGCTGCCTATATTTACGGAACTTTCTATCACAGAAAAAGGGCCAATACTTACATTATTGCCTATAACTGCTTTTGGAGATACTTCTGCCTTTTCGCTGATATTACTCATAAATTACTGCTAAGCGCGTTTTGAGAGGTTTAACTTTGGTTTAATTATGGTTTACCCGAGGGTCTTATCTATAATAACATTATCATTTTCGACGGAGGTTTTTGTGATCATTTCTCCGATCAGCCCAATTGAAAAGAACTGCACGCCAACTATGGCCAGCAGTATTCCCACAAAGAATAGAGGCCTTCCGCTGATAGGTGTGGATTCAAAAAATTTCAGTATCGTTAAGTATAACAAAATACCAAACCCCGATAAAAAGCTAAGCACACCGATGAATCCGAATAAATGCAATGGGCGTTTGATATACTTGGTAGTAAACAAAACCGTTATCAGATCAAACAGGCCGTTAAAGAAACGCGAAAGGCCGTACTTAGTTTTTCCGTATTTGCGCTCATGGTGTGTAACCGGAATTTCAGTGACTTTATACCCTGATAGATGCGCTAAGGCAGGAATGTAACGGTGCATTTCACCGTAAACTTTTATGTTCTTTACTACATCCTTTTTGTATGCCTTCAGGCCACAGTTGTAATCATGCAGCTTTAAGCCTACCATCATGCTTGTTACGCCGTTGAAGAGCTTGGAAGTGTGTTTTTTTATGAACGGGTCATGGCGCACTTTCTTCCACCCTGAAACAAGGTCATAGCCTTCTTTGAGTTTAGTTATAAGTGCGGGAATTCCCTCGGGGTCGTCCTGCAGGTCTGCATCCATAGTGATTACATAATCGCCCTTGGCAGCTTTGAATCCTTCCTGCAGCGCAGAGGACTTTCCGTAATTGCGCTTGAACTTTAATGCCTTGAAGCGGCTATTAACGCGATTGATCTCCTGCAGTTTCTGAAATGATGTGTCGGTTGAACCGTCATCTACAAAAATTACTTCCCAGCTGCATCTTAAGTTATCAAGAACTTTTTTTAATGCAACAGAAAGTTCGACAAGCGAGTCTTCTTCATTGTATAAAGGTACAACAACCGAAACAGTTCTGTTAACCAGATTCAGCTGGTTTGACTGATTCCTGCTGCTATCACGCTGATGAAAGCGCCTCTGGTTACCGTTCTTTCGGTAAAACTTCTTGTTGGGCGGTCTCTGCTCCGGTGAACTTTCTTTTTTCTGCTGGTCTTCGATAACTATTGGTTTATTTATTGGCTGATTCACATTTACACTGCCATTTACACCATTTACCTTATGACTACCGTTTACTTTATCCGCAGAACTTTCAGCAGCCTTTTCTGAGGGTTGTGCGTCTTTCTTTGATGCCGGTTTTCTTCTGTATTTGTTTCGTTTCTTAGGTTTTAACGCGTTCGAAGATGTCTCTTTTGGTGCTTCTTCTATTGATTCCTGCAGCTAACTACCAATTCCTTTCAAAATATTGATTAAATATAACATATCATCTAAAATTAACCAATATTGTTTGCAAATACAATCGAAAAATGGGAACAAATAGCCAAAAAATGAACAAAACTTGAATATACTTAACCGTAATCCCGCTCTCCTGCCTGCGACGAGGCTTCTGCAGGCACGTGCTGCAGAAGCCAAACTTCTAACAAAGGAAATTTCAAAATCTCTTTTTTTGCTGAAAAGCTTGTCCACCCACTGGTCGTCAACTCGATTCGTTGAGCGGAGAATTGATTCTCATATAATCCAAAAAGTTAAGCAAGTGCGGGATAGACTTTGTGAATGAGGGCACACTTCCCGTTCCCGCTAATATAGCTTTGTTCAAAGCGGCATGCTTTATCATACTGAGTGAAAACGAAGGATCCACACTTTCTATCGTGGCTGATTTTCTTGTCAAATAGCAAAAAAAAGCCGCCGTAAGTTTGGGCTTGCCGGCGGCGAAAACGGAGATATTTGGTGAGATGAAGAATTGCTTTGAGATTGAAACACTTGTGACGCTAAAAGTCTTTTGTTATTATATCGATTTTAAATTTTCTCCTTTAGTTTCAAGTGAAGCTGTACAAACATAATGCACAACTTGTAAGGATGTTTGTATGGAATGTAATAAAATGTAAAACGTGAATGCTTGTTTTGGCACAATTCTTAACTCAAACGATTATAACCAAATAACTGCTTAGCGAAACTCCTGAAATATCACTGTAGTGAGTTAAAAGAAAATTCTCTTCATTGCACCTCCTTCATATTTTTGGTATTTTTGTGGCTCAATTGGAATTCCTGAAAGAAATAATCCACCAGATATATGATGTAAAAGCGCTTGTAGTTTGGGCGGGCTACATTGGTATGGCTATCATAATTTTCTCAGAAACAGGGCTTTTGGCCGGATTTTTCCTGCCAGGAGATTCACTCCTTGTTACTGCTGGACTATTTGCCGCGACTCCAGATCCCGTCACAGGCCAGCCGCTTCTGAATATTTGGTATTTAAACCTGCTGTTAATCCCGTGCGCCGTAATTGGCGATGCTACCGGCTACTGGATTGGATCAAAAGCAGGTCCAAGGCTATTCAAAAAAGAAAAATCTTTCTTTTTCCGGAAGGATTACCTCATAAAGACACAGAACTTTTATGATAAACATGGTGGCGTTACTATTATTATCGCCAGGTTCATGCCTATTATCAGGACTTTCGCTCCGACCGTTGCCGGAATTGCTAAAATGCATTATCTGAAGTTCGCGCAGTATAATGTTGTTGGCGGTTTTGCATGGGTGCTCAGCATGACCCTAATGGGATTCTACCTCGGCAGGCTTGTTCCCGGAATTGAAAATCACATCGAAAAGGTTATCATCATAATTGTGTTTCTTTCAATACTCCCCGGTATTATCAAATACATCAAACACAGGCTCAATAAGAGAAAAGCCTTGGCTGAATCGTAATTATTCTATTTTCGCTTTCTCATTCCTAACCATTCACTTAAATCATTTTCTGTAAAATATTTGCGAAGATTAGTTTAATCAGCAGCGATTTTTTCTCTTGACTTGCGCATGCATTTAGCAGATAATAAATTCAAATATATGCGTAATGCATATTATCGAATCAGCAAGTGTGAACCAGGATGTCAAAAACTCATATTATTCTACTGTTTCAACAAACTGGAGAACTCTCTACAATCTGGAAAGCTGCATTTACTAAGTTCAATCTGCATATTCCGGCTCCGGAATCCAGAAAGAGTGTCCAGAGACTGAAATTCCAGCGCTTCATGTTTCTGAAAACCCTCCACATTGTTGAGAAAGTATTTGAAATCGGATAGTTTTTCTATATTGAAATAACACTAATAAAGAGCTAATTTACAGGATAAATACAGAAAAATTCATTATATGCCTACATTTATACTTGACGGAAAATCGCTGGAATTTACACAGGGAGAGACTATTATTGAAGCTGCCAAAAGAGCGGGAATCGAAATTCCGCATTTCTGCTGGCATCCATCTTTAAGCGTAGCGGGCAACTGCCGCATATGCCTTGTTGAAGTTGAAAAAGCTCCCAAAGGAATGATTGCCTGCGCAACACTGTGCACCGAAGGAATGGTTGTTTATTCAAACAGTCCCAAAGCTGCACATATGCGAAATGCCGTAATGGAATTTCTGCTTATCAATCACCCGCTTGATTGCCCCATCTGTGATGAAACCGGCGAGTGTAAACTGCAGGATTACGCTTATAAATACAGCGTGGGTGTATCAAGATTTGATGAAACAAAAAATCACAAAGATAAACGCATAGAGCTTGGCCCGAATGTAATGTTTGACCAGGAGCGGTGCATAAGCTGCTCAAGATGCATCAGGTACTGCGAAGAAGTTGTCGGAGATCCGCAGTTAACGTTTGTAAGCCGCGGCGAGCACGTTACAATTGAAACTTTCCCCGGCAAGAAGCTTGATAATCCGTACGCAATGAATGTGATAGAGCTTTGTCCCGTAGGTGCATTAACTTCCCGTGACTTCCGCTTCCGCGCAAGGGTTTGGGATATGTCTCACACAGATAGCATCTGCACCGGATGTTCCCGCGGCTGCAATATGGAAATATGGGTGAGAAATAACGAAGTCATGCGACTGATACCAAGAGAGAATATGGATGTGAACCAATACTGGATGTGCGACCACGGAAGGCTGGATACATATAAGTTTATTAATGATGAATCTTCACGCGTAAAATCACCAATGATGCGCACAGAAGATGTTTCGGCTGATAATGACGGGCTTGCAGGTTGTGACTGGGATGATGCGATCTCAAGGGTTATTTCTGAAATTAAGAATTATAAGCCCGAAGAAATAGCATTTATTGCATCACCGTTTTCAACACTTGAAGATAACTTCACGCTTAAGAGATTTGCAAATGAAATTGTTGGAACTGAAAACATTGTTTATACTCCGAATATTAACGGTGAGGATGACAAACTTCTGCTAAGGGCAGACAAAACCCCCAATGCCGTGGGATTAAGATATCTTGGCATTGATCCTATTGACACTAAGTTTATTGATAAGCTTCTGGGAAAGAAGATCAAGATGGTATATATTATGAATGACAGCATCGGAAGGCTTGAAAGAAATGAAGAGATAGCAAAGTCAATCGAAGTAGGCATTCTTCATATAAGTAATTTCAATGAACATAGCCGGAAGGCTACCGTAATTTTCCCGGCATCAACTTATGCGGAGCTTAACGGTACTTTCGTGAATTTCCAGGGCAGGGTACAGCGCATCAGGCCTGCAGTAGCATTACTTGAACAGGAGAGGCTTCCCGGTGAGTTTTCAGTGAGCCGGCTGGATAAGTTCGGCGCGCAAAATGATAAGTGGACTAAGGGAACAAGATTCAATGCACGCCCCGTGTGGAAAGTACTTACGCAAATGTCAAAAGTGCTGGGCAATGATTTTGGTTATGATAATACTGAAGAAGTATTCGATGATCTGGCTTCTAAAATTCCGGAGTTTGCCGGAATGAGTTATGAGTCAATTGGTACACTTGGATTGTTAGTTGTAGAAGCCGAGGAAGTATTAGCGTAAATTTGTCAGATTTTTCAGATTAACAGATTTGTCAGACTTGATAATAATATAAATTTACCCATCTGCATACACCGGATGGGTTTTTAATTAAAGAAATTGGATATAAAAGAGCACATAGAGAGCAAATTAAAGCCAATTCTTACTTCACTTGGAGTTGAAGAACCACACGTAATTCTTGAGCGGCCGAAAGATAATGCACATGGTGACCTGTCTTCTAATGCAGCAATGATGTTTGCCAAAAAATTAAAATCTAACCCTAAAGAATTCGCACAGCTTGTAATTGATAAAATGAATTTGCCGGATGAATTTATTTTAAAAGCAGAAATTGCCGGGGCGGGATTCATAAATTTCTATGTATCAGAAAATTATTATTTATCAAAGCTTGAAGAGATACTTAAACAGGCATCTGATTTTGGAAAGCTTGATACAAACAAAGGCAAGACCGCTGACTTGGAATGGGTGAGCGCAAATCCAACAGGACCTTTACATACTGGACACGGAAGGCAAATTGCGCTTGGTAAGGCAATAGCAAATTTACTCGAATGGTCCGGCTATAAAGTTACTCGTGAATACTATTACAATAATGCCGGAATGCAGATGGAAAAGCTTGCTAAATCCGTATATGCGCGTTACCGCCAGTTGTATGAACCGGACTATCCTTTCCCTGAAGATGGATATGTTGGTGATTATGTGATGGAAGTAGTGCGAATACTTGATGAAGAATATGGAGATAAGCTCGTTGATTCTTCCGATGATATTTTCAAAACGGCAGGGGAGAACTGGTGCTTTAAATCAATTAAGCACACGCTTGCAAGAATGGGAATAAGCCATGAGATATTTTTCAATGAATCTTCGCTGTACGAATCAGGCGAAATAAAAAAAACGCTTGATGCCTTCAAAAAAGCAGGATTAAGCTACGAAAAAGATGGCGCAGTGTGGCTTAAAACTTCCGAGCTGCTAAAAGATAAAAAAGATGCTGTTGATAAGGTAATAGTTAAATCAACCGGAGAGCCTACTTACCGCCTGCCCGATATGGTTTATCACATAGATAAGATCAAACGTGGCTATGACCTTATTATTGATATCTTCGGGGCAGATCACGGTGATACATATAAAGAAGTGCTTGCCGGTTTACAGGGGCTCGGGTATGATTCATCTAAGATAAAAGTAATCATTCACCAGATGGTGACATTTGTGCAGGATGGCAAGCCTGTTAAAATGAGCAAGCGAAGTGATAATGTTGTTTACATGGATGACCTTCTTGATGAGCTTGGTGAAGATGTTACACAGTTCTTTTATGTTATGCGCAGCGCTAACACTCACCTCGAATTTGATATCTCGCTTGCTAAAGAGCAGTCAGATAAGAACCCCGTGTTCTACCTTCAATACGCTCACGCCAGGATATGCAGCATACTCCGTAATGCGAAGGAAGTGTTTCCCGATTTCAATGATGAGTCCACTGCCAGTTACACCTTGTTAAGTTCGCCTGATGAATTGAACATGATGAAGATACTCTCGGTATTTCCGGATATTGTTGCATCATCGGCTGCAACGTATGAGCCGCATAAAGTTATTACTTACCTGAATGAAGTTGCAGAGAACTATCACAGGTTCTATCATAATAATCGTGTTATTAACAAAGATGCAAAGGAAGTTTCATTTGCCCGCTTGAAGCTTTGCGAAGCGGCTAAGATAGTACTGAAGAACGGATTTGATATAATAGGTATAAGCGCGCCGGAGAAAATGTAGGAAGCAAAGTGGTGTTAGGTTTCAAATTCCTCTCTGGAGAGGGGTGGCTTCACCGAAGGTGAAGACGGGGTGTGTGAGCAATATGTTCTAATTGAATTTTCCTAAGATAACGAGCAGGAAAAAAAACTACTTCTTACACAGATCTATAATTCTTTCAAGATCTTCAGATGTATAGTACTCGATAATAATATTGCCTGTTGTTGGTGATGTTGGATGAAGTTTAACCCTTGTGCCAAAGTGCTCCATAAATTTTTCTTCGAGGAATTTTATAGCTGCTTTGTTCTGGTCAGTTATTTCATAAATCTTCTTTTCTCTTTTTGGCTTTTTGTCATGTTTTGCTTTCTTTGTGAATTCTTCAGCTTTTCTTACGGTAAGATTTTCAGAAACGATCTTCTTCCAGAAAAGCATCTGGTCAACTTCGTTATCAAGAGCAAGTATCGCCCGTGCATGGCCTTCGGTAATTTCAGCTTTTTGTATGCTGATTTTGATCTCCTGAGGAAGTGATAATAGTCTAAGAGTATTAGCAACTGCGCTTCTGGACTTTCCAACTTTCTCGGAGATCTCTTCCTGTTTTAAGCTGCATTCAGTGATAAGTCTTTGATAACCTTCGGCGACCTCAATTGCATTAAGGTTTGCGCGCTGGATATTTTCGATAAGCGCTATTTCAAGCAGGTCTTCTTTGGCTGATATATCAAGCACAAACGAAGGGATCTTTTCAAGCTTGGCAAGCTTAGCCGCGCGCAGGCGTCTTTCGCCGGAAATTAATTCATAGTTTCCGTCATCAAGCTTACGCACTGTGATAGCCTGTATAATGCCTTTTTGTCTTATGGATTCCGCAAGGTCGTTCAGCTCAGATTGGTCAAAGTCCTTTCTTGGCTGGTAAGGGTTGGTTTTAATACTGCCTGTTTCAATAAAAAGGATCTGCTGATCAGCCTGTGGATTAAGCTCAGTAATGTTTTCGGCAGTTTCTCCGGACTGTGTATTCCCAAATAATACTTCCAGTCCTTTGCCAAGGCCGCCTTTTGTTTTGTCTTTAGACATAATACGTTCTTATTTGTTTATTATGCTGTCCGGTTTCTTTGATGGATTTTCTTTGTTTACAACTTCAAACTTAGGGGCATCATAAGTTAAGATATTATCGAATTTCTGAAGATGCTCTTTGCCGTTCCTGCGCAAAAACTCATTGGCAAGCTCGGTATAATTTCTTGCGCCAACGCTCATCGGGTCGTAAACAACAACAGGCTTTCCGTAGGAAGGGGATTCGCTTATCTTAACATTGCGCATTACTTTAACGGGATAAAGCTTTTCCTGGAAATATTTTTCAAGTTCTCCGGCAACCTGATTTGAAAGCCTTAATCTTGCATCAAACATCGTAAGTAAATAGCCTTCAATCTCTATTTCGGGATTCAGCCGGGTCTTTATCATCTTAATTGTATTAAGCAGTAATGTCAGTCCTTCAAGTGCGTAGTACTCGCTTTGTACCGGTATCAAAACCGAATCCGAGGCTACAAGTGCATTTAGAGTGATAAGGCTTAGAGAAGGGGGACAATCGATAAATACAAAATCAAAGTAATCCTTTAATTCGTCAAGTTTAGTTTTAAGCACAAACTCGCGGTTTGGCATGCTGACAATTTCAATTTCGATGCCTACAAGATTTATGTTTGATTTTATCATGAATAAATTGGGCACATCGGTCTGTGTAACGCATTCTTTTGGCGAGCGAACCGAAGTAAGTAATTCGTAAACAGAACCATGCATAGTGTTAGTGGGGAATCCAAACCCGGAAGTGGCGTTTGACTGCGGGTCAATATCAACCAGCAGTATCTTACATCCGCAGGCTGCAAGGGCAGCACATAAATTCACAGCAGTTGTTGTTTTGCCAACTCCGCCTTTTTGATTTGCTATTGAAATTATTTTGGCCAAATATTATATGAACTTATCTAATTCTAAGTGAACAACATATCTATAAATCAATTGAGCTGCCAAAAGGAATAACAACACACTTTCTTCCAATTGACTCTACTTTTCTTTTGAATTCCTCAGGGTCTGAATTGATAACAGGGAAAGTATCGTAATGCATCGGAACTGCAGTTTTGCAGTTCAAAAATTCAACAGCTTTAACAGCATCATCTATACCCATTGTGAAATTATCCCCGATAGGAAGAAGTGCCAGATCTATTGAATTCATTTCGCCAATGAGCTTCATATCAAGGAATAAGCCGGTATCGCCTGAGTGGTATATTGTTTTGCCTTCAATAGTAATAATAACTCCTGCTGGTTCACCCATATACAAGCCCTCGCTTTCCATTGAGGAGCTGTGATGCGCAATTGTGAATTTCACTTTGCCGAATGGAAAATCCCACTGGCCGCCGATCCCCATGTTATGAACTTTGCATCCTTTTGAGTTTGCATAATTTGCAAGCTCATGTACTGCGATGACTTCGGCATTATTTGATTTTGCGATTTCAACTGTATCACCAAAGTGGTCGCCGTGTGCATGTGTTAGTATAATATAGTCAGCTTTTATATCCGCTGCTTTTGTTCCGGCATGTTTGTTGCCAGTGAAGAACGGGTCAATTAATATAATATACTTGCCTGAATTTATCTCAAAGGCAGAATGCCCGTGATTTGTAATTTTTAACATAACGACTAAATTTTATAGGAAGTTAAACAAAGTTAGGGTAATTAAAATTGTAATTCAATTTAGCAATTAATCCCTGATTTCAGTACCAGGATGACAGCTAGTTCAGTGATTTATCCTACATTTGATTTCTCGAATGAATTCTGCTTTTTAAGCATAGGAAATCTTTTCCTTATATGTTGTTTAAAAAAGAATATTGAATGACTTGGAATTCAGCTGTATAAAAAAAGGCAGGTTTTTACGCCTGCCGAGGAGTTTAGAAGTGCAAAACAATCATCGGAGGTAATTGATGATTTCCTAAATCTGCTCTTTAAAGCCGTTGAGTGCCATACCGTAAATGGGGTAAAAAAATCCCTGAAAATCAATCAGAAATAGCATATCTAAACAAAACTTGAAAGTTCAGAAGAGTATTTTTCAATTAATATTGGAAATCATAGTTTAACTAAGGCAGGTAATTTCACCTGCCTTCAATGTCTGAATCTCTATTTGACAAGTACCATGCGTTTTGTTTCGGTGAAATCATCTGAAGTTATCCTGTAAAAATAGATACCGCTGGGATATTTTGATGCTCCCCCTTCGGCAGACCAGTCAACTTCATAAGTACCGGCGTTTAACTGTTCTTTCACCAGCGTTTCCAATTCTCTGCCGAGCGCATCATAAACAACTAGTTTTATAAATGAACTCTTGGGCAAATCAAATCTTATTTTCGTTACCGGATTAAACGGATTAGGATAATTTTGAGATAATGATAATTTCTGGGGTAATTCAATGCCTGATGTAGTTATCTCAACCGGATTTCCAGTAGGATTACGTTTATAATATATTTCCGTATTTCCGTCCCTATGATCTTCCCAGGCCAAATGCAATACCTGGCCTGATATATTTAATGATGGATACCTTGACGAAAATGATGTATTTATCAATCGTAATTCTGAGTTCCAGTTTTCACCCAGGTTAGTCGAGTTCCTGTAATATAACTGATACTGTCCTGTTCTGTTGTCTTCCCATACTATATGTACATGTATACCTGAAACCGAAATATTTGGCTGTTCAGAGTCTCCAGTATTATTGGTGATTCTTGTATCTGAAGACCATGTTGTACCGTTATCAGAAGAACGCTTATAATATATTTCACTATCAGAATGTCTGGAATCAGCCCAGCTAACATGAACAAATAATCCAAGTGCATCAATCGATATATTTTCTGCTTCTGCAGCAGTATTTACCAACCGCATATCGGAAGACCATGTTGTACCGTTATCAGTAGAACGCTTGTAATAAACCTGAGGTGGTCCGTCCCTGAAATCACGCCATGTCAAATGCCATAAAGATGTTGTAATTGCCAAATCCGGATAATCCGAAATTGCTGAGTTATTGGTAAGCCGGGTTTCAGGACCCCAGCTTGTTCCCGCATCTGTAGAACGGACCAAATATATTTCTTTATTACCGTCTCTTGAGTCGTTCCAGCAAATAAATATATTGTTACCCATCAAAGTAACGCTTGGTCTTTCTGAAACTGATGAGTTATTGGTTAATCTTGTATCAGAACTCCAGTTTAATCCGGCATCGGTTGATCTTTTGTAATAAATTTCTTCATTACCATCCCTGTTATCTTTCCAGGCTATATGTATCGCAAAACCATTTACTTCTACAGAAGGATACTCTGATGAAAATGTATCATTTGTTAATCTTATATCATTACTCCAGTTTATCCCTGAATCAGTTGAGCGTTTTGCATAGATTTCATTGTTGCCATCCCTGGAATCCTGCCAGACAGTAACTACTATCTGACCGGAAGATGAAATGCACCTGGCATTGTTATACGGAGTATTGGACTGGCTGGAATTATTTGTCAGCCTGGTGTCAACCGACCATTGAGAAATTACGGGCAATGTCATAAACATTGAAAAAATAAAGAGTATTTTAAATAAATGTTTCATAATATATTGAATTTTACTTTATAAAAATCATTTTCTTTGTTTCAGTAAAACTGCCTGAAGTTAAAGTGTAAAAATATACACCGCTGTTAAATTTTGAAGCATCCCAGTCTGCTTTGTAAGTACCGGGATTCAAATTACTGTTCACAATTGCTGCGATTTCTCTTCCTATGACGTCATAAACAGAAACTTTCACCAAACCTGAAACAGGAACACTGAATTCAATATTAGTTGCCGGGTTAAAAGGATTCGGATAGTTTTGGGATAACGATATTTTATCAGGAATCTGGCAATTCAAATTTGTGATCCCGGTCGGGTTGCCGGTAGGATTGCGTTTATAATATATTTCAAAGTTACCATCACGGTAATCTTGCCATAATACATGTACAGTATTCAATAATATTGCTGTAAATGGATTTCCGGATGTTGAAGAGTTGTTAGTTAGCCTTAGTTCACTGTTCCAGGTATTGCCGTTATTTACAGACATGTTGTAATAAATTTCTTTATTACCATCACGTTCATCATCCCAAACAATATGTATATTCGCGCCATTTGCAACAATATTTGGTCTGCCTGATGCTGACGGGGCATTTGTAATTCTTTTTACTGCATCCCAGTTTATACCGTTATCCGGAGAGTGTTTATAAAAAATTTCGTAATTACTTTCACGATCATCAAAAAAAGCAATATGTACATCAGAACCTGATGATGAAATACTAGGAGAGAGTGAATTAGAACTGTTATTGGTTATTCTTATATCAGAACCGAAAGAGATCCCCGCATTAGTTGAACGGTTGTAATATATCTCGTTATTACCATCTCTGTTATCTTCCCATGCAATATTAACATAAATACCGGAAGCCCAGACAGAAGGAACAGTTGAAGAAGCAGAATTGTTTGTGAGACGCATAACAGCATCCCAGTTTATACCAGAATCAGTTGAACGTTTATGATAAATTTCAAAATTCCCATCACGCATATCGCTCCATATAATATGAATAATCGAACCGTTAATTCCAATTACAGGAGTAATTGAAACAGAAGGATCATTAGTTATTCTTTCATCTGCTTGCCACGTGGTTCCTGAATTAGTTGATCGTTTATAGTATATTTCTGAATTTCCATTTCTTGAGTCAGACCATACTACGTGAATAATAGAACCATTGGTAGCAATAGATGGTAATTCAGACATAGCTGCATCAACTGTAAGCCTTTGAACCGGTTCCCAGTTTAATCCTCCATCGGATGAACGTTTATAATATATTTCGAAATTATTATCCCTGTCATCCATCCAAACCGTATGAACAAATTGACCGGAAACTGAAATACATCTGGAATTATTTAATGAAATATTAGAAATACCCGGATTGTTAGTCATTCTGAAATCAGATGACCATTGGGTATATACTGAAACTGTTGTAAGTATTAAAACAACTAAAGAAGTCATGCAAAATACTTTTACATCAATAAGTAATTTCATTTTTATTCTCCTTAAAATTCTAAATTAAACAATTGTCAATTTTTTTATTGATTTTCCGTTATCCGGATTTAACTCTTCAAAATATTTACTACATGCTTTATTTAATACTTCATCTGTGCTGATTTTCAGGGATCTTTGAATTTTTGTAATCAGTTTATGTGTTTCCGGTTTAAGTCTGTATCCTTTAGAAATAGTTTTGTTCTTTTTTATTCTCATCCTATTCAATTGTTTGATTATTTTATCAATTTGTTGTGCACATAATGTGCACTATCCTGTATTGTTGACAAAAATAATCTAAGGATACTGCGTAATACAAATAGAAATATCCGATTAAATGACGGGCAAGTTTTCTGGTAACCTTATAAAATACTTGTATTTTTGTGAATTTATGGGTTTATTTGGTGAACTTTTGTGACGGCAAAACAAACTGAGATAACGGGAAAAATTTAAATGAATTCAGAAATTACTTTAAAACAATACAAACTCTTTGATGTACTGATATCATTTTCCGGGAAAGAATACACTGAATTCGGGAAGCTGGTGCTTTCACCGTTTTTTAGTGTCGGCAGAAATCTTCACCCTTTATACGAACTACTTGGGAAATATCATCCTGATTTCAGCAGCAGCAGAGCAAAGGAGAATCTGACAAAAGAGAAGATATTCGGGATACTTAATCCCGGCAAAAAATTTGATGTTAAGAAAGCGGATGCGATAATAAGGAGATTGTTTTCTGACATGAATAAGCTGGCTGAACAATACCTGCTTTTGCTCTCGTTAAAAAAGAATACGATTGAGGGCGAGTTTATTCTTATCTCTGAACTGATAAGAAGAAATCTTGACGCATCATACCATAAACATATCAAAAAAGTAGAGGATCATTTAAGAACCAGGAAAATAGATGAATTTTACTTCAGGCAGATGGCCGATGCTGAAAATCTGAAATATTGTTATAACCTTTCAAGGATAGACCACCAGGAGTTTGTAATTGATAATGTGATCAGGAAAGGTGAGTATAATATTGTTTATGCATTACAAATGCTTGGTGAAGCAATGCAGAATGCAGGGGCTAATCACCGGGTATTTAACGCTCCCTATGAAGAGACCATTATTTGCCGATTCGCCGAAAAAATAGATTACGCGGGCTTTTTGGATTCTGTTTTGAAAGAACCCTGTGACTTAAGGGATAACCTGACTTTAAACTGCATCAGGCTGATGAACATTCTGAATCCGGGGAACATAGAATTTGTTATCAAATTCAGGGATATGATTATATCGGACCTTGATAAATACAGCGCAGAGGAACAGAATATACTGCTTATAGGGGCGCTAAATATGATGAGGAAAGCCGGTCTTGGAAAAGAGTGTTTTGAACTGAACCGGTTCATTCTGGAAAAAGGTCTGTATCACCTGGATAAGACCAAACCTTTTCCCCTGATAATTTACAGGGACCTGTTCAGGGGCGCGTTGTACTATAATGAAAATGAATGGGCGCAGAGTTTCATTGATTCATATCACAAAAAACTTTCTCCTGAATACCGTAAAGATATGCTGCATTACAGCAATGCTTACCTGGAGTGGAACAGGGGGAATTATGAAAATGCACTGATGCATTGTTCAAAACTCAAATCAAAAGATGCGCGTGTTGTAACTGATCTGAAATTATTAACACTGAGGGCTTATTATGAACTGGATGCATTTGAGCCTGCATTGTCCCTGATCGATTCATTGATCCTTTACCTGAAACAGAATAAAAAAATTTCACGTGAAATAGGAATTTTTTACAGTGATTTTGCAAAAATAATGAAAACTCTGCTTATGTACAGGCTCGGAGAGCGAAACGTAACATTAGATAAAATTAAAAACAAAATTGAAACTGCAAAAAATACTTACGCTATAGACTGGCTTCGTAAAAAAACCGAAGAACTCGGTTAACCGGCAGGATTGGTACGTGGTGAGTATTTCAGCCGAAACCGAAAGAAAACGGGTTTTAATAATCTGTACTGTTACAGGTAAACCGCAGCTACTTTATCAATATCATTTTTTTAGTTTCGGTGAAATCATCTGAAGTTATCCTGCAAAAATATATCCCGCTTCCGAAACTGCCCGCATCGAAAGATACTTTGTAACTCCCGGGTTGTAATTGTTCATTAACAAGAGAAGTTACTTTTCTGCCAAGCACATCATAGACAACCAGTCTTGTAAACGATTCTTTTGGTATATCAAAATGTATAACCGTTGAGGGATTAAACGGGTTGGGATAGTTATTATAAAGCTTGTAAACTTTGGGAATCTCATTTGCGTTTGTTGTAACGCCAACCAAGTTAAACGTTGTATCATATGCAGTATTTGAATTTCCGGATGCCCCTGCAAGATTGTACCCGTAAACCCTGTAATGATAGATCGTATTGAAGGTCAACCCCGTATCTGCATAAATTACTGTATTTGCAGGAACAGAATCTTTCAGTATCCAGTTAGCTCCTCCGTTTGTTGAGCGCTCTATTTTGTAACCGGATTCTATTGATGAATTATCCTGCCAGCTTAAGTTAATTCTTGAGCTAGAAATCGCAGTAGCTATCAGGTTTGTTGGGTCGTATGGCGGCTGCAAATACTTAACAAGAATCATATCTATATCAGCGCCTGTATAATAGCTTCCACCAAGACAATAAACTGTTCCGTTGGAATCAATTGCCGGCGTTTGAAAGTAATCAGTGCTGTCAGGGGATGTGCCATTGTATGATTGTGACCATATGAGCACACCCGCAGAATTGTATTTACGAATTAATGCATCTTGCCCCGTTACTCTATGGCTTCCTCCAACATATACATTCCCAAATTTATCCAAAACCGGGTGGGAAAATCCATCATCCAGATTTGCAGAACCGTTTAGTCTTTTAACCCAGATTGAATCACCGTTTGTATTATATTTTGCAAGAAATCCGT
>JAIOIK010000151.1 GCA_019912545.1 Ignavibacteria bacterium
ATACCACACGAAACTATCCTTTGGGTCCCTTAAATAAAGCGGCTCCTCTTTCATCTTAGCGGTGAATTTTTTGTTGCGCCACTGGAAGTGATCAACAAGCCGTATTGCTTCAATGGCGAAGCAAGTGACAACATCTTTATCACGGATCTCCAGCAGGTTATCCCCATTTCCCTGTTCAGGCCCAAATGCCAGATTACTGCTGCCGCAATATACAACGGGACTTGTTCCTTTGAAATCCTTCACAATGAATTTGTGATGAATATTATGACCCGGTATATCAGCTACTTTGTTGAACGGGGGAGGCAATGCAGTTTCAGTTTTCTTACCGGAGACCTTTACTCCGTGCTTGCTATCGGGTTTGTATAAGTATAGACCCTCTCTTCCGTCTGTAATTCCATAGGTGAAGATCTTGTCATCCTTCACATGTTCTCTAATTGCATCCAGGATGTCACTCTTGCTGTCGTCTATCATTATAGCAAAAAGTATATCACTTTCTGCATCTTTAATGATTTTTGTAATGCTGCCAAAGAATTTTTCGGTTACTGCCTTTGTATGCGGCGAAAAACGGATCGTCATATCCGGCAGGTTCTGCTGGTTGATTAAATGATCATCTTTGGCGAAACCTGAGGCTTTGAAACTGCTCATCTGGGCATCACCAAATGACGCATCAAAAACATCTGCATAAAGCTTTGCAACTGCGGGATTTGAAAATATCAGCAAATGGTTGGCATTTATGTAAATTCCGTTTGTTGTAAAATTGGTAGAGCCCGTCAGCACTTTTACAGCATTATTTCCTTGTTTCAGAATGAATATTTTTGAGTGGGCGAGCCCTGAATAATTTCCGCGAAAGAGCGCATCTATATCTTTGGCTTCCTGTTTGAAGAGTTTTTCGAATTTTGCTTCCCAGCTTGTCGGATTGCTGTGGCTTCCGGCATCATCAAGAATAACCCGTACCCGGCCTTCTTTTGCCAGGGTTATGATCTTCTGGACGATAGTTGGTTCATTCAGGTCATATGCAAAAACGTCAACGTTCAAAGCGGGGTCATTAATTGCTTCGTCAAGGAATTCCATAATTCTATCCCTTGCCTGCCAACCCAGGTATTCATGCTGTTCTTCAAAAGTGTAGTCAAACATGCGCTCAATTTTCTGCACGTTATCCCACCGTTTTGCTGAGCCGGATTTTTGTTTGATATCAAATACTAGATCGGTCTTGTTCGGCCGCATTTTAGAATTATTACCGAAATGGTATGCGTAGGCCTGTGATGAAACAAAGGCACGTGTAAAAGAAACCTGTACTTCGCCATCTTTAAACGGACTGACATCTATAGTTACGCTTGCGGTATAATCCGGATCAATTTTCTGAAGCTTGCCCTCAACCATATAGCGCGCTGAAACTTCGTAGGTGTAATTGCCGAAGTAAGGATTATCAATATAATGCTCGCTTGATGGCACATGCACCCAGCGGTATTTTTGAATTGGGGAGTACAGCGTGCTTAGTTTCTTCTTCGGTTCAATACCGCTTGATGTGAGTATAGATGGCTTGAATGATAGCTTGTTATTCAGATAATACTTTCTGGTATTTGCCTTTACGTGAATTGTAAAGCCGACGAAGTTTTCTGTCTTTGCCCCGGCGAGATCAAATGCAAGAAGCGTCATTGCATCACCTTTGTGTGCGTTTACGCTTACTTTTTTATTGGGAGAGAATTTTAGCATAAGTTTTTTATTTTTAGGTTATTGAATTGTCAATTGAAATAAATAACATCCCTTAAATAAAAAAAGGGATTGCCGGGCATATCAAAATTGCCCCGCACCCCCTACACGCGTGAACGCTAATATAAGAGAAAGTTCATGAATATTCGCTGAAAAAAC
>JAIOIK010000152.1 GCA_019912545.1 Ignavibacteria bacterium
CGCCGGTGATAAGTACCGTAACATCTGTGGGAGCAACCTGTTTAATGATTGCCCTCAGCTCAACTATCGGGACCGACTCGCCAAGTAACTCGGTATTTTTATTGTTATTGCTCAATTACTTTTTTACTTTGATACTAAAAAAATATGATAATAAGGACTGCTTACAGTTAAATACTGTGGATCACTTCACCAAATAATGTTGCAGAATTAGCTCTGTTTATTTTTACTTTCACTTTTTCACCAGTCATTGATGCAGAACCATTCACAGGCACAATCACGGTCTTATTGCCGTCTGTTCTGCCAAAAAGCATCTTATCAGATTTTTTGCTCAAACCCTCAATGACTACATCATAAATATTTCCTACAGTTTCTTTGTTCTTTTCTTCTGAAATATCCCTTTGAAGTTCTACGATATCTACAAGCCTTCGGGTTTTAATTTCCTCATCAATATCATCACCCATATCCCATGCTTTAGTCTTTTCACGCGGTGAGTATTTGAACATATATGCGCCGTCATATTTAACTTCTCTCATCACATCAAGCGTCATCTTATGATCATCTTCTGTTTCAGTGCAAAAACCCGTAATAATATCAGTTGAAAGCGTTACATCCGGAATAATCCTTTTGATATTATTCATAATGCTCAAATAATGATCAATTGTATATTCTCTTTTCATAAGGTCAAGTATCCTGTTGGAGCCTGATTGCACAGGCAGGTGAATATAATTACAAAGATTATCATACTCAGCAATCGTTTCAATGAGCTTCATAGAAAGATCATGCGGATGGCTTGTTGTAAAGCGGATTCTCATTTCAGGGGCTGCAATTGCACAGGCTTTTAAGAGGTCTGCAAAATCATTATCGCCGCTTTGGTATGAATTCACATTCTGCCCAAGCAGAGTAACATCACGAAATCCTTCATCCCAAAGTTTTCTTACTTCATTTGCAACGCCTTCAAGCTCGCGGCTTCGCTCACGCCCGCGCGTATAAGGCACAACGCAGTATGTACAGAACTTGTCACACCCGCGCATTACCGATAGCCATGCGCTAACGCCTTCTTTGCGTATTGGTATAACATCTTCGTAAGTTTCAACGCGGGATAGCCTCACAGCAATTCCTTTTTCACCGTTATCAACCAAATTATCAATTAAAGAAGGCAGTTTTCTGTATTCATCAGGACCGAGAACTAGATCAACAACACTTTTCTTTGTCATCAGTCCCCTTTTAAGCCTTTCAGCCATACATCCTATTATGCCAATAATAAGCTTTGAATTCTGCTTCTTTAATTTTTTCAATTCATTAAGCCGTTGATAAATCCTGTATTCGGCATTTTCCCTTATGCTGCAAGTATTTAAGAGGATAATTGCAGAGTCATCGATATTTTCAGTTACATCATATCCATTTTTGCCCATAATGCCGTTTACAATTTCTGTATCGGCAAAATTCATCTGACAGCCATAGGTTTCCACATACAGCTTTTTTTCTGTATTATTTGTGTATTGAGGTGAATCTGCAAAGGTCCCGATCGGAATATATTTATCTAAAACTGTATCTTTCAAATCTTAAATTTTCTTTATTTTATTCCAATTATTTTCAAGTCTCTTGCTCTTGTATACTTAAACTCATTCACACCGCACACTTGTGGATTCAAATACAACCGTAGCTCAGCCCAGATCACATTAGCCGGTTTATCAAAACTGAAACTATGATAGCCATTCAAGTCGGAATTCATTACAGAAAACACTTCCACATTGGTTGAATCAATACTGTTATACAAAAAAGATATTGTGGAATGATCACTAGTTGAAAATCCGTCAAACTCCACTTTTATTTTTGAATAGCTGCTCAAACTCAGCGTATCCGGTACAAAATATCTATGTGTATATGCATAACAGCCGGTAACAACTGCGCTATCCACCAGTCCGTGCATTTCAAAAAGTATTGTTTCGTCTGCAGAAGTCCCAACAGGGCTTTCATTACTGCATGAATAGAAACAGAACAAAAGTCCTGTACATAGAATTGGCATAATAGTCTTAAGATACTTCATTACTCAGCAATTGTTCTTTCTTTTGTAAGCAGCAGCTCTTTTATTATTAATGAAACGCCTTTAACATCCATTTTAAGATCTGAATACAGTTCATCCGGCGTCCCGTGTTCAACAAATTTATCAGGCAGGCCGTGAATTATAAGGTCAACATCATCAATTTTGTTTTGATTCATGAATTCAAGTATTGCAGAACCGAATCCGCCTGTTATCACATTATCTTCAAGCGTTAATACTTTTTTGTGACGTGAAAAAATATCTTTCAGTAGGTCACCGTCAAGCGGTTTAACAAACCTTGCGTTTACAACTTCAATATCAATGCCTTCCTTAACAAGTGATGCGCGGGTTTTGTTTGCTGTATCAACCATACTTCCAATAGCAATAATAGCTGCATCACTTCCTTTTTCTACTATTTCGCCTTTACCAATCGGGATGAGTTCAAACGGCTTTATCTCAACTCCAAGAGCATTTCCGCGCGGATACCTGAGCGCAATCGGTCCCTTCTTATACATAGTAGCAGTATAGAGCATGTTTCTAAGCTCTTGTTCATCCTTTGGCGCCATGAGCACAATACCCTGAATGCACCTCATAAAACTCAAATCAAGTGCACCGTGGTGAGTTGGGCCATCAGCGCCAACAATTCCGGCTCTATCCATAACAAATATTACGGGCAGCTTTTGTATTGCGCAGTCATGAATGATCTGATCATACGCCCTCTGCAAAAATGAGGAGTAAATTGCACATACGGGAGTAAATCCTTCTGTTGCCATGCCTGCCGCAAATGTTACAGCATGCTGCTCGGCAATACCAACATCAAAGTATCTCTCAGGCATTGCCTTTTGCAAAATGTCGAGGCCTGTTCCGTCGGGCATTGCGGCTGTTATACCTACTACCTTTTCATTCTCTTTGCAGACTTCAACCAGCGCTTCTCCGAATATTTTTGTGTAAGGCGCAGTTCCGCCGGCTTTTTTAATTGCTTCACCAGTTATTTTATCCCAGGGAGTTGATGCATGAAATTTCTGGTAATGGTTCTTAGCCGGTTTATAGCCATGACCTTTTTCGGTTACAACATGTACAAGCAGCGGGCCGCTGAAATCTTTTATTTCCTCAAATATCTTTACAACATTTACAATATTATGGCCGTTTATGGGCCCGAAATACCTGAAGCCCAAAGCCTCGAACAGCATACCGGGCGTTACAACGCCTTTCAATCCGCCTTCAACTTTTGCGGCTAAGTGGCGAAGCCTGTCACCGATTTTTTTATCAAGTTTTCCGGTTGCATCCCAAACGTAATTCCTGAATTTATTGTAGGAAGGATTCGAAAGGAATTCATTGAAATAATTATGTAAGCTCCAGACATTCGGAGCAATTGACATTTTATTATCATTAAGCACAACTATGATATCTTTTTTTAGGAGGCCGATATTGTTCATTGCCTCGTAAGCCATTCCGCCTGTCATCGAGCCATCGCCGATAACGCCTACAACTTTGAATTTCTTTTTAAGAAAATCCCTTGCAGCAGCCACACCAAGCGATGCAGAAAGTGAAGTGCTTGCATGCCCTGCGCCAAATACATCATACTCACTTTCGCTTCTTTTCAAAAATCCACTGATTCCGCCGTATTGGCGTATTGTCTTCAGGCGCTCTTTTCTTCCGGTAATTATCTTATGAATATAGCCCTGGTGGCCAACATCCCAGATTATCTTGTCATCAGGTGTGTTGAACACATAATGCAGGGCAACTGTAAGCTCTGCAACTCCAAGTGATGCGCCCAGATGTCCGCCTATCTTGGAGATAGTATCTACCAGATAGTCCCTGATCTCATCAACCAGCACTTTTAACTCAGTCAGATTCAGCTCTTTGAGATCCGCTGGCGACTCAATTGAATCCAGGTATTTATATTCTGTTTCCAAAGTTATTATTGTTTAAATTCTTTAATTTCCGCTGAGCCTTTTGTGGTTTTGTTTATTTCTTTAATGCGCAGCTCAGCATTATTTAATTTATCATAGCAAAATTTTGTAAGCGTTAAACCCTCTTCATATAGATTAATGGTTTCTTCAAGCGAGCAATCTTCTCCTTCAAGCCGCTCAAGTATAGTTTCAAGCCGTTTGAATGAATCTTCGAATGATCTTTCCTGTTTTGCTTTTTTCATTAATTTAATTACTTCGTGATCTTCGCCTCTTTGTTCCCGTCAAAGAAACTTATTTCAACTTCTTCATCCTTTTTAAGTTTTGATGCCCGTGTTACTACTTTATTAAAATCGAATTGAAGCCTGAGTTCATCTATATCAACTTTTTTCTTGATAATTGCGTAGCCCTTTTTCAGGTTATTCTGCGGACTTACATGATGAAGCATTTTGGTATACAGCCTTATATCATTTTTAAGCGATGAGACTTTTTTAGTTGTGACGCCTTGTATCCCTTTGGAAAGCTCATCAAGCCTTTGATAGAAGTTATAGATCAGGTCCTTTGGACGGTTGAAATAATAACTTCCCTGAATCTCTTTTACCGAATTTTTGAAGCTATCTAACTTTGTTTGGACAAAACTTCTACTAAAATACGAAAATTTGTCAAGATTTTCAATTAACTCTTTTGTGCTTGGAGTTATGAGTTCTGCAGCCGCTGATGGGGTTGGAGCCCTTAAATCAGCCACAAAATCGCAGATTGTGAAGTCAACTTCGTGCCCAACCGCGCTTACAACCGGTATTTTGCATGAAAAAACAGCCCTGGCAAGCTTTTCATCATTAAACGGCCAAAGGTCTTCAATTGATCCGCCGCCCCTTGCAATTACTATAAGATCGATATGAGGCAAATGCCTTGATCTCACAAGCTTTTCAGTATCATGTAATGCTTCTATTATAGAAGAAGCAGCCAATTGCCCCTGAACATTCACAGGGTATAGATAAATATTCAGTATTGGGTAACGCCTGCTTGCAATCTTCATGAAGTCATGCAGCACAGCACCGGTTCTTGAAGTTATCATTACAATATTTTCGGGGAATGCAGGAAGTGGCTTTTTGTGAGATATATCAAACAGGCCTTCTTCAAACAGTTTTTGCTTGAGCTGTTCGAATCTCTGCTGAAGCTCGCCTGCGCCCTGCGGTTTAATATCCCATACTTCTACTTGATAATTGCCGCGTGCGGGATAAACCGTCACTCTCCCCTTAATTACAACCTGCATGCCATCTTCGGGGGTGAAGAGCAATTGCTGATTGCGGGTTTTCCACATTACAGCATTGATCTGTGAATCCTCATCTTTAATTGTAAAGTAATAATGCCCGGACTGTGTATGCAATTTGAAATTAGATATCTCTCCGATCAAATGCACAAACCGGAAATTTTCCTCAAGCAGCTGCTTAATGTATGAATTAAGCTCCGATACCGTTAATATATTAGGAAGTGTCTCCTGCATTGCTTAGTTATAAAATCATTTTATCTGCTGAACACAACACCCACATTCTCAACCGTCCAGCCGCCTTTTATGTTTAGTGTGGTGGGATAAATGAAGAACGGTTCGGAATATTCAAATGGGAACGGGTAGCCGTAATCGTAAGCAGAATTATTATTAGCATCAATGAATGAAAACAAAGTGTAGTCTGCCTCAAGAATATTTTTAAATGAAAATACCGTATCATTTGAACTGAAGTTGTATTTTATTACAGGCAAAAGTGAGGTTGCCTCTAAATTTATAATAACCTGAGCCCCTGTAAACCCACTTTCTGTATAGCTTGAGCGGATAGTGCCTTTTAAGTCACCGAATGAGTTTGTGCTTACTGTCCTGAATGGAAGCGAGAAGTTATACACTGAATCACCCGGTATTTTCATGCTAAATGTTAAATTATATTTGCGGTTTGAATTATACTTATCTGAAGAGAACACTTCAACCAGTGAATCATTCTTCCAATTGAATACCATCCTTTCAACCTCGCCGTTTTCACCGGTCACTTTAAGTGAATTCACAAATTCATCTCTTGTTGGCTTTGATCTGCTGAAGAAAATAAAAATACTTTGGTCAGGCATTACTGTTTTTGAATCATACTCAATAGAAGTAAATACGACACCGGCCGAATCTTTGAAATATTTTGTATGGTCAAGCTCTGCCTGTACGGTTTGTGCAGTAACAACTTCCTTAATAAAAAAATTCAGGTTTTGCGTTAAAGTGGAGTCCTTAATATCCGGGTCATATGGCAGCACGCCGTAACTTTCTCTTTCAGAAGTAAACAGAAGATTTCTGTCTTCATCTATTACAGCTATCACGCGGTAGTTTCCCGGAGACATATTTGTTAATTTATAAGCGCCTTCGGAATTTGTTTCTGTAATATACTCGGCAATATTTTTTGTAGGGTCATAACTGCCGGTATTTAGACTGTATGCAAATATTGAGGCAATTTTCTTATTGCTGTTAAATACATTGCCGCTTATTTCGCCCATATCAATTTTACTGCCGGTAGAAAATGCGAAATTTACAGGCTCAGTAATAGCGTTGCCGTGAATATCTTTAAAAGATGAATTTATGTTTACTACAAATGTCTTATTGGGATCGATCTTGCTGAAACTTGCGGGAATTATTACTTCAACATCTTTGCCGCCCCAGTTAAACTCGATATCTCCCTTTATTTGCGGAGATATCCTGAATGCATCCTGGAAACTGCGCCTATCAACATACTCGTTAAACTCAAAATAAACAGAATTCCCCTTAAAATTAGTACTGTTGGGTTTTGGAGAGATAATGCTGACCTTTGGTGGTTCCTTATCCTCTTTGCCGCCGCCCGGCGGCTGTTGATTAGCACATCCAATTACAAGCATACTAATGCACAGCAGAAAGAATGAAAAATGAAGAAAATATGTGAATTTTGTGGTCTGCAATAGCCAAATATAGCAAAAAATAAAAACTATAAGTAAATACTAATGTTAACATCAAATATCCCTTAATCAGTGTATAGGAAAACCCTGTATTTAGTACCATCTTTGTAGTAGTTAAAGAGACGATAGATAGTAGGGATATCAAATATTTAACTACCTTTAATAAGCTATTTAAAAACGCTATTTATGATAACTTTGATGAAAAATATTTTAAGGCTCTTTGTCATAACAATACTGGTGTATTCGGCACAATTGCTTGCACAAGATGATACATTCACACAAGGTGCAGGTACTCCATCCGAAGAGTTGGTTGGCGGAAACTGGATGTTAACGAATGTTGAATCTAAAGCATACAGCGGAACAAACATCACCAAGTGGACAACAGGGAACAACCAGATCACAGGATTAACCGAATGGAAAGATGTTCTTGAAATAATTCACACAGTAAGTTCGGGATTCTCATGGCAGGAACCGCCAAAGATGATGCAGCCGGGCGGTTACCTGAATATGGAAGCGGTTTACACGAACATAGATTACAGCACTACAGCCAAGATGAGCACAGGTGTAAAGATATTTTTCGAAAGAGCCGGCGCAAGTTACCTTGTAATGGAACCAAATGCGATCGAAGTTTTAAAGATGAACAAAGATAACAAACAATATGCCAACGAAGTGAAGAAAGGATTTTTCTACGCGCCAACAACATATTTTGATAACACAAACGAGTGCCAGCTAATAGTAGATTGTTATATAGGTAAAGATCATTTTGTAACAACATACACGTATACGTATCAAAAATAAAAAGTTTTCTGCTATAACAGCTTAGCTGATAGTATTCCCTACTAATTAGCAGATGAACCGGGGCTTACTGACGTAAGCCCTTTTTTTTTGACTTTCCCGAACTTTGTTTCCGAATCAAACATCCACTCTGCTTTAATCAAATATCAAACTTTATAGGTCTTTACATTGTTTATTACTTTAACATGAACAGTTTACTTAAATAATGAAGATTACAGTATTTTTTGCGATATTACTTGTGGTTTCTTCCTGCTTATCACAGGAACCTCATTTTTTATTTGGTAACCGGGGAAACATTAATTCTGTTGCCTTTTCACCGGATTCTAAAACAATTGCCTCCGGGGATGAAAACGGAAACCTTGTATTTGCTGACATTCAGACGCACACAAAGGAACTTTCGATAGAAAGCGCGGTAAATATTACATGCATTAATTATTCTCCTGCCGGTACGGGACTGCTGGTATATACCTCGCTTACAAGCGAAGTAACTGTAATGAAAGCCGCGACAAAAGAGATTGTCAAAAATTTCAAGAAAACTTATGATTGTTACTGTGCGGTATTTTCTCCGGATGGAAGCCGCCTTGCAGTTGCTTATGTAAGGCAGCCAACTAAGAAAGAGGAAGATAAAGGGATCAGATTAAGTTACATTGTTGAAATTTATGAAACCGGGAAATATGAGAAACTTAAAACACTGCGGTTATCAAGATCCGAAGATACCGATGGTGAGATATTTGGCAGTGAATATTTTGAGACTTACAGGCATAATGCATTCAACTGTGATTTCTCGAATAACGGCAATTATCTTGCTGCCGGAACCAGCGGAAAAAGTATAGCCATGTATAGCTTTGAATACTCAAAATTTGCCCCTTCATATAAAGGGCATTCCGGAAGAGTCCTGTTTGTGACATTTTCTCCAGACGGCAACTACCTGGCAAGCGCAAGCAAAGATGAAACTCTAAAGCTGTGGAACGTGACGAGCGGCAATACTATCTTAACGCTTAAAGGACACACAAATGATGTGAACGCCGCGGCATTTTCGCCCGATAGTAAATATCTTGCTTCTGCAAGTGATGATGAAAGTGTTAAGATCTGGGATGTAAAGACCACAAAGCTCATTACAACACTTAGTGGATTTGACGTTGATGTGATGACAATAAAATTCTCTCCCGATGGCAAATATCTTGCGGCAGGCGGTGAAGATGCAAAATTATTACTTTGGGAAACATCAAAAATACTGCCACAAAACTGAGCGTATTGCATAAAAAATTGAGGGGCCCTGTTTGGTCAGGACCCCTCGGGTTACTGCTGGAGGAGGCTTTCTGGGGAAGTAAATGAGGTATAAATCTTATGATGAAGAACAAAATGGTCCCGCGCTAAGGCGGTACGAAGCAGGCCGCAACCGTATTAAGAGGCAGAATAAAACCTCTTTTCTGCAAGCCAGCCTCGTGACGTCAACCATTATGCTTAATTTCATCACTTTACTATAGTGGGTCAGCAATTTTTGAATCACAATCATATTTTTTATTAAGTAACAATATTAATCCATTTGCCTTCTTAAGAATGCCGGCTTGTCATCGTTGGTGATCTTGAATTCATCCGAATTGAAATCAAAATCTTCAAGATCTATCTCTTCATTCCTCGTTCTGATCTTCTTCATATCTTCGTCGCTTAAGAGGTTATTCCTGCGTACAGCGGGTATATCATAATTCTGCAATTCCTGCTGAGTGCTGGGTATCTTAACAACGTTTGTATTGCTTTCGGTATTAAGAAGCAGGTTCTTTGATTTTGCTTCTTCATGCTCAGGATACGTGTTTGATTGCTTTTGCTGAACAGATGTAAATCCTGTAGCGATTATTGTGACGATAACTTCGTCTTCAAGTCTTTCATCTGAGACAACGCCCCAAATGAGCTTTCCGTAATTGCATCCTGCAGCCTGTTTGATAAGCTCAGTCATGTGCTTAAGATCAGAAATCCTGAAGTTTGGATCTGCTATGATATTGAGCAGTATTGATTTAGAGCCTGCAATTGATACACCTTCAAGCAGCGGGTTATCAATGGCTTCCTGTGTTGCTCTAAGCGCTTTGTTTTCGCCCTTAGCGTAGCCAATACCCATTAACGCATCGCCCATATCTCTCATGATAGTCTTCACATCGGCAAAATCAACATTCACCTTCCCTTTTTTGGTAATGATATCTGATATACCGCGTGTTGCGTTGTAGAGTACGTCATCAACTTTCTTAAAGCTGTTTTCAAGCGTTACTTCCTCGCCAAAAACTGTAAGCAGTCTTTCATTCGGAATAACAATGCAGGAATCAACTTCCTGTTTGAATCTCTTGAGTCCTTCTTCTGCTATTCTAAGCCTGTCATCGCCTTCAAAATCAAACGGCTTTGTAACTATACCAACTACAAGCGCGCCTGTTGCTTTCGCTATTCTAGCTACAGCCGGACCGCCGCCTGTTCCTGTGCCGCCGCCCATACCAGCGGTAATGAAAACCATATCACATCCTCTGACGACCTGTTCTATTTCTTCGCGGCTTTCTTCTACTGCCTTTGCTCCTTTTGATTCATCCATACCGGCGCCAAGCCCTAGTGTGGTGTTTCTGCCTATCTGGATCTTGATCTCTGCTTTGCTTCTTTCAAGATCCTGTATATCAGTGTTGAGAGCTATAAAGTCAACGCTATCAAGACCCTTTTCGATCATGTTATTGATCGCATTGCCTCCTGCGCCCCCTACCCCGATAACTTTGATCTTTGCTCCGTAAGTTGCATCGGTAACAAGTGAAATTGCCATTGTTTTTTTTCTCCTTCTCTTTCCCCTAGAAAGGAATCAAGTTTAAGTTATAAATTGAATTATTTAATTTCTTTATTTCGTTGAACGTCATTTTATATAATTTGCTGTTTACAATTCGTCAAACCAGTGTTTTATTCTCTCAAAAACATTTTTCAGACCCGGATGCTTTTTGCCTTTTAAGCTCTTTACATTCTTTTTCTGGTTCAGGTATTTCATCCTGTGAAGTATGAGGCCTATACCGGTAGCATAAATGGGGCTCTCAACTTCTTTTATCAATCCCCCGCCAATATCCATCGGAACTCCAAGGTTTACTTCTGAACCAAGCACCTGGGTCGCAAGCTCTCTTGTTCCTCTAAGCAAAGATCCGCCGCCGGTGATCACAACGCCTGCAGGCAAATAACTTTCAATTCCCGAACGTTTGATTTCCTGTCCTGCAAGCACAAATAGTTCTTCCATTCTTGCCTGGATAATTCTTGCAATTATACTCTTTTCTATCTTAAGCGGCTTTCTTCCTTTTATTCCCTGGATCGTAATTATATCATCGTTTATGATCTCACTCACAAGCGCATAGCCATATTCTTTCTTCACTCTTTCAGCCTCTTTTTCATCAATACCAAGGGTCTCGCTGATATCGTTTGTAACCTGGCTGCCTGCAATGCCTATACCGGCAGTATGTTTTATAACCCCTTTTTTGAATACTGCTATATCTGTGGTCCCGCCGCCGATATCTATCATAGCAACACCGACTTTTTTCTCGGATTCATTCAGCACAGCGTATGATGAAGCCAGTGGTTCGAGTACTATATCATCTATATCAACCCCAACGGACTGAACACAGCTTGATAGATCATCGATCTGTGATACTAGTCCGGTTAGTATGTTTACTTTTGCTTCCATCCTCAGCCCGAACATACCAATTGGCAGATCGAATATTCCGTCTTTGCTATCGATAATAAACTCCTGCGGAATAACATCAATAATTTTCTCATCTTTTGAAAGTTTCAGGCTCTTTGCGCTTTCATAAAGTCTTTCAATATCTTCTTCAGTGATAATCCTATCCGGATGTGCTATTGCAACGATGCCTTCAGACTGGATGCATCTGATATGCGGGCCGGCAATCCCTACTGTAACAGATTTAATATCAAATCCTGAGCGCTCTTCTGCTTCTTTAAGTGATGCTTTAATAGACTCAAGTGTTTTCCCCGGGTTAACAACCATTCCGCGGGATAGTCCGGTAGAAGGCGCCTTGCCGACACCAAGAATATTCAGCCTGCCGTCTTCCCTTACCTGCGCAACAATTGTGCATATTTTTGTAGTGCCTACATCAAGCCCAACTATTATATCACCTTTATCTGCTGTTTTTTTCTTAGCCATATTACGGTTTATTACAGTTTTATGATTTCAAAATTTTATTACTGCTGATTGTTGTTCTTTGTAACTATAATATCGTTGTATCTCATATCAATGTACTTGAATGAATTCATCGGACGGTAAACCCTTACCTGTTTCAAAAATGCATTGAGCTGGACAAGCTTACAATCAATTGCAGATCTGAGCGAGATGTTATTTACATCCTTTACATTGCCTATTGTTTCGTACTTTTCTTTTTTTAACAAATTGGAATAATCTATAAAATATACCGGGGTTGCATCATCACTTGTAACCAAGGTTATCCTGCTTGAATCTGAAAAATTTATTTCTGATATGTAGTTATATAAACTCTTGTTCAGCTTAATTGACTGGCTGATTATGTACTGCGCGATCTTAAGATATTTGAGATCATCTCTTCCGTATGAACCCGTGGTCAATTCTCCTGAAAGGCCGCTAATAACCGGCAGATCGATACCGGTTTGCTCTTTTTTCAATGAATATAAGCTCAATTGGTCATCTACCAGGAATAATTCTTTCCCGTTTGAAGCTGCGGCAAAAGGATTTTTCTCGGCAATTTCTATTTTTATTGTCGTGCCGTCTTTCAATACTACTGCCTTCTTTATATTCGGATGCTTTGATATCCTTGCTTCGATCATGTCGAGGGAGAGAACATTTGAACAAATAATGGAATCATTAAGCTTGGCAAAATCGAATATCTCATCTTTTGAGAGCGTTATGTTTCCTGAGAGTACTACATTGTGTATAGTAGATCTGTCTTTCCAAAGTCCGGAAAGCACTATACTTGAAAAAGCAAATATTATCACAACTACAAAGAGCAATATCAATTTCCAGTTCTTCATATTGCCACCTCTTCAAACCCAATGAGCTTAACTTCCATTTCCAGTTCAACTCCGGTTTTTTCATGAACTGTATTCCTGATTATTTTTACAAGCTCAATTACATCACCTGCAGTTGCATTCCCGCGGTTAACAATGAAGTTCGCATGTTTTTCTGAAACCATTGCACCGCCAAAAACTTTGCCCTTTAAGCCGCATTCCTGTATAAGTATTGCAGCCTTATTATCCCCCGGATTTTTGAATATGCATCCGGCATTTGGTATTTCTACAGGCTGTGCTTCGTTTCGTTTCAAAATCAGTTCTTTACGCCTTGCCATAAGCTCTTCTTTATTACCGGAAGGAAGTGAAAATTTTCCTTCGAGAACAATTGTATTTCTCAGGTCAGAATTCCTGTATTTGAAGCCGCACTCTGCTTTTTGTAGCGTTATCATTGATTCATTTTTGATAACCTTTACTTCATTTATGTGATCAGCAGTTTCTCCGCCATAGCATCCGGCATTCATTACCAGAGCGCCGCCAACTGATGCAGGAATTCCTGCCAGCATTTCTACTCCCGCGTAGTTTTTCTGAATGCAGAAATCAACAAATCTTGCCATTTTTACTCCGGCACCTGATATGATACAATCGCTTTCATGTCTCAGGTAGTTAAATGAAGTATCAAGGTTTATTACAATTCCTCTGATACCTTCATCACTCATTAGAATATTGCTGCCATTACCCATTACATAAAAAGGAATACCCTGTTTATTTGCATACTTAACAATGCTTAAAACATCATCCGCATCAACAGGTTCAACAAAGTAATCTGCATCTCCCCCAATACGGAAAGTTGTGTACCTAGCCAGAGGTTCATTTAAAGTGATCCGGCCCTTAAAAACTTTCTGTATTTCGGTTATTGATATCAATTTTTCTTGTCTGATTCAAGCTTTTTTACAAATTTACTGCAAAGATTAGTGACATCTCCGGCTCCCTGGAAAACTATTACGTCGTTATTACTTCTATCTTCAATTAACATGTTTATGATATCTTCACTATTTCCGGCAAGCTTTGAATTTTTATTCAGCTTGATTAATTCATCAAAAATCAGTTTGCTTGTTACGCCTTCAATTGGCTTTTCTCTTGCCGGGTAGATATCCATCAGCAAAACTTTATCAGAAACAGCAAGTGATTCAGCGAATTCTTTATAAAAATCCCTCGTCCTCGAATATAAATGCGGCTGGAAAACCGTTATTATTCTACCGCTTACCATTTCCCTCAATCCATTCAAACTTGCGGAAACCTCAACCTGATGGTGTGAGTAATCGTCATAAACTTTTATGCCGTTACTTTCATACTTAAGCTGCATTCTCCTGTCAACAGTTCTGAAATTGCTTATACTTTCTCTGTATTTCTCAAGTGGTATATCAAGTACTTTTGAAACAGCGAAGCACGCAGTTGAATTAAGCGCATTATGCTTGCCGACCATATTCAGTTTAATATCATTGTATGAACTGTGTGAATTCAATATTGAGAAATTAAGCGCGTTGTTTTCGGCATTATAATCAATGATCTTCAGGTAGTTCTTTTCATCAAAGCCGTATGAAATTTTTTCGCGGTTAATTGAATTTATGAAACTCTTAATGTTCCCATCGTCACCGCAAAATATCATATATGCGCCGTATTTGGACCTGTCACAAAACAGCCTGAAAGTATCTTTTATATCATCAAGATCTTTGTAGATATCCAAATGATCTTCATCAACGTTTGTTATCACTGTAACATTTGGCCTTAATGTCAGGAACGACCTGTCATATTCATCTGCTTCTACTACAGCATACTTTCCGCTGCCAAATCTTGATGCACCGCCATCGAAAAGCTGAACGTTTCCGCCAACAAATATCAGCGGATCAAGTCCGGCATCAACCAGAAGCTTGCCGATCATCGCAGTTGTAGTGGTTTTGCCATGAGTACCCGAAACAGCTATTAAGTATTTATCGTTAACTATTTCACCAAGCATTTCAGCACGTCTGATCGTCCGCAGCCCAAGCTCTTTTGCCCTGATGATTTCGTGGTTATCGCTTTTAACAGCCGAGGTATATACAACTGTATCAATAGTTGAATTGATGTTTTCAGCATTATGACCAATGTAAATTTTGGCTCCCAATTCCCGCAGCCTGGTGGTTATTGCAGTTTCAGTCATATCAGATCCATAGACACTACTGCCATTTTTCAGGTAATACTCGGCAAGGCCGCTCATACCAATTCCGCCAATTCCTACGAAATAAATGCTGTTCTTTTTCATCAATATTGTTATTGGTATCAATTTAGTTTACCGCTGCCGGATGTTTAATTTTCAAAAATTCGCTGATCAGTTCTCCACCGCGTTCAAAATCGTTTGCCCTTATTCTAAGCTGTTTCCTTCTGTGCTTAAGCTTGAGCTTTATTATTCTGTAAGTCATTTCTTCATCTTTCTTTCTTCGTCTGCCGATCTTAACATTTATAATATCGCTGAACAGCACTTCCCTGCTTCCGAATTTGTTCTTGAATACTATTCTGTCATTCATTAGAATGATCATTGGAGCGCGGATAGTATTAATGATTACAATAAACAGGAATATTATGATGAATATTATCAGTATGTAGAAAATAGGATCATTATACAGAGACTTGAAGCTTTCACCAATTGTTCCGCGGAAAAGAACATAAGCCGTAAAAAACAAAAGGTATATCACCAGTGACTGGTAATAGAAGTCCATTCTGTGTTTGTGAACTTTCTGTCCCATTTAATTTTTAGATTTACTTACCAGATCAATCAGCATTGCAGCTATTTTTGATGCTGCCTTTTGATCAGCGAACTGCTTAATATTATTTTTCATGTAAACAAGCTTATTATCATCATTAATGAGCGATAGGATCGTACTTTCAAATTTTTCATTTAGTTCGTTATCACGGATCATTTCTGCTGCGTGCTTTTCAACAATTGCTTTCGCATTTTTTTCCTGGTGATTTTCTGAGGCCAGCGGGAATGGCACAAATATTGCCGCCAAGCCAAATGCAGCAAGCTCCATTATTGTTGATATGCCTGAGCGACAAACTATAAGGTCTGCAGCTGAATATGCTTTATCTATATTATTGATGTATCTCAATACTTTTACATTCTTGTTTCCTGAAATTGTCTTTGATATGCTCTCAAAATCCTTATCGCCTGTCTGCCAGATGACCTGAATTCCGCTTCCGCAGATATTTTTTATGCATTTAAGCAAAGCCGTGTTGATTGATTGCGCTCCCTGGCTTCCTCCAAAAACAAACAGTATTTTTTTGGATGCATCAAACCCAAAATAGGAAACTGCATCGGTTCTATCGTAATTTTTCAGGTTCTCTCTGACCGGGTAAGACATTACTTCAGCATTATCCTTCCTTTTCAGGAATTGTTTTGTACCTTCAAAATTCACAATGACCTTATCTGCTTTTGGTGAGATCAGCTTTACCGTTACACCCGGGTAATAATTACCTTCCTCTATTACCGAAGGGATATTCAGCTTTATAGCTGATCTTAATACCGGCCCTGAAACAAAGCCGCCTGTACCATACACAAGTTCAGGTTTAAAATCTTTCAATATTCCTGCTGAGGTTTTCAGTGCTTTTAATATTTTGTATGCTGTTAGAAAATTTTTAACACTCAGGTTTCTTTTGAAACCGCTTATTTTAATTGTCTCGAGTTTGTATCCGGCTAGAGGAATGATCTTTTCTTCAATTCTTCCTTTTGCCCCTATGAATTTGATCTCAATTTTGTCGTTCAGCTTTCTTAATTCATCGGCAATTGCAATTGCCGGGTAAATATGGCCGCCAGTTCCTCCGGCAGCAAAAATGATCCTGCTAATCATCGTTTTCATGCGCACCTGCAAGCGCTTCCCTGAGTAAAGCCCCTTTGGGCTGAAGCCTGTATGTGGAAATATTCAACAAAATCCCCACTGCTATAGAATTGAAAATGATGGACGTACCGCCGTAGCTGATAAATGGAAGGGTTTGACCAGTTGTTGGGATCATCCCCGTAGCTACCATCATATTAATCACAGCATTCATTCCAATAATTATAGTTATGCCAAAAGCGAGGTACTTCCCGAAGTCATCCTGCATTGTTCTTGCAAGCTTCAGGCCGCTGTAAACAAACATTGCAAAGAGCAGAATTACAATTGTAACGCCCCAAAATCCGTATTCTTCGCCTACTATCGAAAATACAAAATCATCGTATGATTGCGGCAGGAAGAAATCACGCTGGTTTGAATTGCCCGGCCCTACTCCCAAAAATCCGCCATTTCCGAACCCAATAATTGCCTGTGAGAGCTGGTAACTGGCATCTCCACCTGAAGTATGTTCTTTGTACGAAAATATCCTGTTCAGTATGTATGGCTTAGAAAGAACGAACAGGATCGCAGCCGGGATCATAGAGACTATTGTAAAAACCATGTGTTTCATTTTTACTTTACCGATCCAGAAAACCATAAGGCTTGAGATAAAAATTACGCTGGCAGTCGAAAAGTTAGGCTGCACTGCTATTAGGCAAACAACTGCAAGAACGTATCCCAGGACAGGCAGGTAGCCGTAATACAGGTTGCCTATATAATCTTTTTTCTTTGCAAGCAGGTATGCAATATTTATCAAGAGCGCATATTTAACAAAGTCAGCCGGCTGAAAGCTGAAACCGCCGAGGTAGATCCACCTTGCGGCACCTTTGGTTGTTTCTACCCCGGCAAAAAGCAGGTAAAGAAGCATCAAAATAGCGGCGCCCATCAGCCATTTGCGGTACCTGATAAGATTCAGGTAACTTATCCGAGATGTAAGGAAAATTAGAAATACACCGATTGATACCCTGATCAAATGGTTGCGGAATAAAAGAGAACTGTCGCCGCTGATCTTCACCGACCAGCTAGAAGACGCACTGTAAACCACTCCCAGGCTGAATGTTATCAGCGCAAGTATCGGGATCAGAATGCCCAGGTCTATTTTATTTATTCTTGCTTCCATGATTAAAGCGAGTTTACAATTTTCTTGAATTCTCGGCCCCTGTGTTCGTAATTATCAAACATATCAAAGCTGGCACACGCCGGTGAAAGAAGCACAACTTCATTTTTTGCTGCAGCCGATGCGGCTGTATTCACAGCGTCATTCATATTCTCCGCCATTGTTACCGGTAGAATATCTTTAAAATAGTTATATACTTTTTCTTTTGATTCCCCTATTGCTATTATATGTTTCACGTGTTCCTTCACTTCGTTTTCTATCTGGCTGTAATCATTTCCCTTATCTTTTCCGCCAAGTATTAGCACAAGCGGCTCGTTGAATCCTTTTAAGGCATACCATACTGAATTTACATTTGTAGCTTTTGAATCATTGTAGAATTTTATCCCGTTTATATCACGCACAAACTCAAGCCTGTGCTCAACTCCCTTAAAATTTTCAAGTGTTTTCCTGATGTACTCTTTTTCTATACCGAAAATCCTTGCCGAGATCACAGAGGCCATAGCATTATAAACATTATGCTGGCCTTTGATAATCAGATTCTGTGTATCTATAATATTCTCTTCCCCCATATAATAGTAGTAGATGAGGTCAAAATTATCTACAAATGCTCCGCTTTCCGTCTTATCCTTAACCGAAGGATAAAGGCTGAATGCTGATTGTTTTGCATTTATTCCGTAACTTACGGACTTCCTGACAAGCTCATCGTCATAATTAAACACAAAATAATCGCTGCTGTTTTGATTATCTGTAATTTTCATTTTTGACTCGAGATATTTTTCAAATGAATCATATCTATCCAGATGGTCCGGAGTGATATTCAAACAAATGGCAATGAACGGTTTGAACTCTTTAATGTTATCTAACTGAAAACTGCTTGTTTCAAGCACTATAATAGAATTCTCGTCTGTATCTTCAACTATATCCGAAAATGCAGTGCCGATATTTCCGCATACAAAAGTTTTGTACCCTGCATCTTTAAAAATCTCACCAATCAAAGTTGTTGTTGTTGTTTTCCCGTTTGTACCCGTTATTGCGATCACTTTCCCTTTGCAAAACCATGATGCTGCTTCAACCTCGCTGATTACTTCAAGCCCTTTGCCAAGCGCAGTCGTTATTACTTCTGAATTTTGCGGTACTCCCGGACTTACTACAATTATATCAGCATCATACACCCTGCTGCTGTGAGAACCGAATTCATGCCCGATATTGCACGTTTCAATTTCTTTCACAAATTCAGGATCTATTTTACCGGGTAAACTTGCGTCACTTAAGAAAACCTCAAAACCTTTTTTCTTTAGAAGCTTTGCCGCGGCAACTCCGCTTCGTGCCGCGCCTATAATTGAAATTCTCTTGAATTTATTCAGCGGATTATTCAATTTTTATCTTGGAAATGTAGCCCCAACATTCAATCCAATACCATGATAGCGTAGTTCGTCGAATTCTCTTAAATAATTGAAGTACTTCAATTCCAGGATTATATTAAAATCATAATTCTTGAAAAAAACTGCACCTGCTATCAGGTTAAGTCCTAGTCCGCCTCGTGCAGCAACGCTGCTCTTATTAGGATCGTCTCTGTCTCTGCCTATAAAGTGCAGTCCAAGCCCGCCGCCAACGAATGGGTCAACTTCTGATTTATTGGATTTGCCGAGAAATGGATACATAACATTCACATCAAGGCCAATATCTGTCATTGCAGGGCTTGTCTTGAATCTGAAAGGAATACTTATTTCTGCCCAGAAGCCTTCGCCGACATATTTACCAAAAGCTTCAACAGAAATAAGCTGGTTTCCGTGGTAATCACCCTGCAGAAAGAACATTCCGATCTTACCGCCGGGCACAAAATAGATTTTCTTTGTAGGTTTCTGCATTAACTTCACTTTTGAAGAGTTAGATTTCAGCTTCAAAGGACTTAAATTCAACCCGTGATTATCAGCGGACTTGAATTTAAGCTCTCCGGCTGATGTTTGTGCAAAGAGACTTGCCGAAAAACAAACGACTATAAAGAGTGCTGTTAAAACATTTTTGATTCTCATAATATTATCCTTTTTAAATTGATTTATCTTATCTTAAATGTAGCAAATGCCAGGATTGCCAGTATTACAGCTACAATGTAAAAACGTGTTACAATTTTAGGTTCCGGAATCCCGCCCAGTTCATAATGATGATGAAGCGGGGCCATTTTGAAAATTCTTACTCCTTCACCATACTTTTTCTTGGTGTACTTAAAGTAGTATCTCTGAATAATTACAGAAAGTGATTCAGCAAAAAATATTCCGCCGAGTATTGGCAGCAAAAATTCCTTCTTCACAAGTATCGAGAGTGTCCCTAGTGCGCCACCGAGAGCAAGTGAGCCTGTATCACCCATAATTACCTGGGCAGGGTATGAATTGAACCACAGAAAACCAAGCGATGCCCCGACAAGCGCTGCACAGTACACGGCAAGCTCACCGTTACCGGGCAGGTAAATAATCCTCAGATAGTTGCTGAAGATCTCGTTTCCTGATAAATAAGCTATCAGCCCAAAAGCAAGGCCTGCAATACCTACGCAGCCTATTGCCAGACCGTCAAGCCCATCAGTTAAGTTCACAGCATTTGAAGTGGCAGTAATAATGAATACGATTAACGGTATATATAGATACGAAAAATCAAATTCAATTTGTTTTATGAACGGTATTGTAGTAACTGAATTTATCTTCTGAAATTCCGGCAGGAAGTATATCAGGCATGCTATTACGATTCCAAGAGCTATCTGGTTCATAAGTTTGTACCTGGCGACCAAACCTTTTTTCATTTTCTTGAAAACCTTCAGGTAGTCATCAATAAATCCAACCATTCCCATCCATATTGTGGATAGAAGTATCAGCAGTGTGTATGTATTTTTAAGATCGCCCCACAAAAGCACCGGGATAACTATTGCAAGAATGATGATAACGCCGCCCATTGTAGGTGTACCTGATTTTACCAAATGAGTTTGCGGGCCGTCTTTTCTTATCTCATCGGCTACTCTTCTTTCATTAAGTATCTTCAGTATCTTGGGGCCGATCCAGAAACAGATGATCATAGCGGTTATTGCCGAAAGAGCAGAACGCCAGGTCAGGAACCTGAATACATCAAATCCCGGAGGATGAAAAGTCTTATTTATGTATTCTGCTAAATAATAAAGCATGCTTTGTTAAATTATATGATAATTAGTATGATCCGAATGTTCTTTCTATTACTTCTTCCATCTCCATGCCTCTTGAACCCTTGAATAATACTATATCACCTTTACTTATCATTGTTCTGAGTAATATAGACATGGAGTACTTATCTGAGAAATGATAATTATTTTTTATTCCTTTTGCTCCAGTATGTGTGCTGAATGAGTCTTTTCCATATGTGAAAAGGTTATCAAATTTCATAGATTTGATAATTCTTCCGATATCTTTATGTTCTTTGGTGCTTTGTTTACCCAGCTCAAGCATATCTGCCAATACGACAAATTTTTTACCTTTTGTCTTAAATGCTTTCAAATTATCAAGCGCGGCCTTAACGGAATCCGGGTTGGAATTATATGTATCATCTATAACCCAAACCCCGTTAATGCTCTTTAGCTGATTGCGCTTTTTAGACTCAATTTTATACCGGGTTACCGCTTTGTTTATGGAGCGAACCGGGACTTCGAAAAAGAAACCAACCGCCGCCGCAGATAGAGCAGCCTGGCAGCTTTGGTAACCTATAGTATTTAACTGAGTGTTAATGGTCTTATTATTGTATTTGATCTGAATTTGAGGATAAAAACCATTGAACTTCTTTACAACTCCTTTTACTTCTGTATTTCCTCTGAATCCATAAGTAAATTTCTTAATATCTTTGGAACCTTTATACTTTTTTAGAAATTTATCATCTGTATTTAAAAACAATGTTCCGTGAACTTCCTTTAGATACTCCGCCAACTCGCCCTCTGCTTTTGCTGCTCCTCTTAGATCCTTTAAGAACTCTAAGTGCTCTTTTCCGATGTTCGTTATCAATCCGAACTGCGGTTTCACCATTCTGCAAAGCAGGTCAACTTCTCCGAAGTGATTAGTCCCAACTTCGATCACTGCGATCTCATGCCTTTTGTTCAGCCTGAAGAGTGTTAATGGGACTCCTAATTGATTATTGAGATTTCCTTCAGTCCTTAGAACATTATATTTCTGCATCAGAACATTTGCGATGAAATCCTTAGCTGAAGTTTTTCCGTTACTGCCTCCAACAGCCAATACCGGAATTATAAATCTATCCCTGTATCCGGAAGCCAGCTCACCAAGTGAAGCGACTGTATCTCTAACCAGTACTAATGACTTTTTTTTAAAAGAACGTTTTTCAGTTACTTTAAGCTTTCTATACCATAATTCCGAAACTACTGCGCATTTTACACCTTTTTTGAAGAGGCTTTTTACAAAATCATGTCCGTCAAATCGTTCACCCTGTATTGCAAAGAACAACTCATTGCTCCGGCATTTTCTTGAGTCAATTGAGACTCCGCCAAAATTTGTATTCTCTAAGCACCCTGCATTTATGATCCCGGAGTTCTTTAATTTCTCAAGATCGCTTAGCCCAATTCCCATCAGCTGAATTTCTGTGCTATTTCCTTATCGCTTAAGTGATACTTTACGCCTTTGATCTCCTGGTATGTTTCATGTCCTTTGCCTGCTATAAGTATAACATCACCCTTTTTGCTCATTTCAAAAGCTTTTTTTATTGCAAGCTCACGGTTCTCCTCAATGGAGTAATTATCCTGTGTAATACCTGCTTTGATGTCATCAATTATTATCATAGGATCTTCATCTCTTGGATTATCGCTGGTTATTATCACTTCATCGCTGTTCTTTGCAGCTACATCACCCATCAGCGGTCTTTTTAATTTATCCCTGTTTCCGCCGCAGCCAAATATGGTAATGATACTTCCTTTGGATTTGCTTTCATCAAGTATTTCCCTGATTGTAGTTATTGTCTTCAGGAGTGAATCAGGTGTATGCGAGTAATCAATTATTGCAGATGCACCGTTGCTTAATTTTATACGATTGAACCTGCCTTCAACCGGCTGAAACTCTTCAATAAATTTGATAATATCCTTATAATCTATCTTTAATGATTTTAAAGCAGCAATGGCGGCAAGAATATTGTGAACATTAAATTTTCCGGTTAGCTTTGTTTTGATTTTTATCTTTTCAATATCTTCACCATTATGCGGAACAAGCACTTCAAAACTCATTCCGTTCATATCCATCTCAAGATTCTTTGCCGAATACGTCCCGCATCCAAAGCCGTAAGATATCCTTTCTGCCTCGGTTGATCCCACAATCTTTGTGCCATACTCATCATTACAGTTATATATTACTGCCGGTTTGATATTTTTTCCGCCGATCCTTTTCATTGAATCAAAAAGTATCTTTTTGGCTTCGAAATATTCCTGCATTGTGTTATGAAAATCCAAATGCTCTGGAGTTAAATTTGTATATACCGCTGTATCAAAATCCACGCCATACACCCTGTTAAGCGCAAGTGAGTGTGATGATACTTCCATTACTGCATATTCAACACCTTCATCAGCCATTTCTTTAAGCAGGCTGTTGAGTTCAACTGATTCCGGTGTAGTATGTTCTGTTTTGATAAACCTTTTATTTATATAGTTTCCGTTCGTACCTATGAGTCCTGTTTTTTTGCCAGTAGACTGCAATACAAAATTTATTAATGAGCTTACCGTTGTTTTGCCGTTGGTTCCTGTTACGCCCGTCATTATCATTCTTTTGGAAGGATAGCCATAAAATACATTGCTCATAACAGCCATTATTTTCCTGCAGTCTTTAATTTTGTATATTCTTGAATCATTTATACCGGGCTCGCTATCCGTAAACACAGCCTTTGCGCCTTTATCCAGAGCATCCTTGATATATACATTGCCGTCAGCCTTAAACCCTTTGATGGCGAAAAAAACATCATTCTGTTCAATTGAAGAGGAATTATAGCAAAGCTTATTGACTTCAAAATCAAATCCTTTTTCAAGTTCCAAAACGTCAGCTTCAGTTTTTGCTATCATTTCCGAAAAATTCATTATTGATTTTCAGGATTATCACAATTAATGATAACCGTTTGATTCTTGATCAGCGTTTCCCCCGGATCAGGCATTTGTCCTGTTACTTTCCCTGTGCCCGTTACTTTATAGTCAAAACCCATTGTTGAAAGCGTAAAAATGCATTTCCTAAGGCTCATTCCTTTTAAATCAGGCATTTTTGCCGGATTATCTTTCTGCAATTCGATTTCATTCACACCTGCAGAAGTAGTAAGCCTCATTATATTATTACCATTTTCATCTTTGACAAATTGCTGGCTATTTACAAGTGCGTTCTTTTTTGCCCCTTCAATTTCGTATGGAATTTCATTTTCCTTGAGGAATTTTACTGCATCTGTTATATCAAAATTCACGAGATTGATATTATTGGGATCCAGAAGATCATTTTGCAGGTTGTTTCCTGCCATTACATAATTTGCTTCGTTTTCCGGCGCCGAATATTCGTGCAGTCCGGTTAAGTTGATTATCCTCTCTGCAATTTTTTTAAATATCGGTGCAGAAACTTTTCCGCCGTAATATTCACCTGCGCCCGGAGCATCTATTATAACGGCTACGACGATCTGCGGATCTTCAGCGGGAAAGTAACCTATAAACGATGATGTATATTTGCTTTTGGAATATTTGCCTTCAACTATCTTCTGTGATGTACCAGTTTTGCCTGCAATCTTGATGTTATCTATTTTTGCATCTTTACCTGTACCTCTTTCAACTACTCCAACAAACAACTCTGTTAAAGTTTTGGCAGTATTTTTTGAAATAACATTTCTTACCTCCGAAGGTTTGAATTCCTTTATCAATGTTCCGTCAGGAGCAAGTATTTTTTTTATGATGAATGGCTTCATCATCATTCCGTCATTAGCAACGCAAGCATATGCATTTGTCATTTGCAGTGCAGTTACCAGGACTTCATATCCAATCGCCATATAATTCAGTGTAACCGGTGAAAATTCTACCGGGCGTTTAAGCCTGCCTTTCATTTCTCCGGGAAGATCAATTCCCGTCGTAATGCCGTATCCAAAATCCCTTGCATATTTATAGAACCGCTCCCTGCCTAGCCTGTTTGCAACCTGGATAGTACCGATATTGCTTGACTGCTCTATTACCTGCTGAAAAGTTAAGCTTGAGAATTTATGCGAATCCTTAATATTCATATACTCGCCGCCATAGGTATTTATCACATCAAATTTTGTCATCAGGTTTTCTTCAAGCGCAGCGGCACCTGTTACAATTTTAAATGTTGAACCGGGCTCATATAAATCAGTTATCTCGGCTATTTTATCCTGGCTGCTGCCATCAAGTGAAATACAGTTCATTGCAAGTATCTCACCTGTTTTGACATTCATAACTACAACTTTACCGCCAAGAGAATTATTTACCGAAACTCCGGCTGAGAGCTCTTCTTCAACGATCTTCTGAATATTCATATCTATTGTAAGAAGCACATTATTACCGTCAATGGGCTCTTTCCGGGGATACTCAACGGCAGGCCTTTTCTTGCCAAGCCCATCTTTTTGCATGACTACGTAGCCGTCTTTCCCTGAAAGCAGGTCGTTGAGTTCAAGCTCAACACCGCTTAATCCGATATTATCTATATTTGTGAATCCAATCAGTTGTGAAGACAGCCTCTCATAATTAAATACCCTATTGGGTTCGTTAAGCTTTATCACCCCTGAGATATTAATATCTTTAACCTGGTCTTCGTATTTAGGGTCAATCCTTCTTTCTAGCCAGATAAATGATGTGTTACGCGTGTTAAGTTTATCCAGGTAGAAAGATTTGTCTTTACCGAATATTCCGCCAAAAATTGCTGCAACTGAATCTTTGTTATCAACCATATTAGGATCAGCAGCAAATGAATACATGTTTATGTTCGAGACGAGCGCATTCATTTTCCTGTCGAAAATAATTCCCCGCGAAGGCCTTAATGATATTCTGCTTTCATACTGCTTTTTTGCCGCTACCCTGTACTTAGCTGATTCTACAACCTGAATAGTAAACAATTTGTACAGGATGACGAGAAACAACAGACCGAACACTACCATGAAGACTGCTATTCTTCTTTCAGTGTTTGCCTTAATGTTTGTTTTTGTTCTTTCCCGCATTTTTTTTGCAAAAAGCTATTGAGTTAAATTCTCAGATTCGGATTTACCTATTGTTATTTTCTTAGGCTTAAGGGTTGAATACTGCAGGCCAAGCTTATCTACGGCTGTATTTTTTATGTTATCAAAATTTGTTAAGCGCTCAATTTCAGTCTGAAGATTATTGTTGGATGTAATGGTTTTGTTTATTTCGGTCTGTATATTGCTGTTACTTGTAACTAAAGTATTTACTGTGATAATATTGTTAACAAAGAAGACTATTATTCCGGCAGTTATAAAGAACATAACCATTAAATTGAATAACGAAATTTTGCTTTGTTTTGGGCTTCTCATTTCATACTGCTTTATTCACTATTCCTATTTATTGAGTTTTTCAGATCTTTTCTGCTGCTCTTAATTTTGCGCTTCTTGCTTTTGTATTGGCTGTAATTTCTTCTTCTGCTGCTTCAACGGGTTTTTTGGTTATGACTTTCAGCTTATCGCTGCTTCTGAATGCGTTTTTTACTATCCTGTCTTCAAGCGAGTGGTACGAAACTACTGCAACTCTTGCTCCTGTTTCCAAAACATCTGATGAATCCTCAAGAACTTCTGCCAGGTTAACTAGCTCGGCATTTACCTCAATTCTGATAGCCTGAAAGAGCTTCGAGAGATCACTGTTTAAATATCTAGGCGGAACAAGCTCCCTCATCATATCCACAATATCAAATGTTGTACTGAATTCCCTGTTTTTTCTTGAAAGAACGATGTTTTTAGCAATTTGTCTGCCGTATTTCAACTCACCATATTCATAAAATATCTTTGCCAGTTCCTTTTCACTATACTTATTCACTACGTCGTTAGCTGTTAACCTTTGGTCTTTATCCGCCCTCATGTCAAGGGATGTATCCCTTTGGTAGCTGAATCCATCTTCGCTGATTAGCTGGTATGTTGAAAGACCAAGATCCATCATTATGCCGCTTACGTGCTCAAACCCTGAGTTCCTGATGACTTCCTTTATATTCCGGAAATTATCCTGAACAAGCATTAAGCGGTCTGAGTACTTTGCCAAAGAACTGCGGCAATGACTGATAGCATAAACATCTCTATCAATTCCTATAACCTTACAACCGGGTGAATCTTCTAGTATTTTTTTAGTGTAACCGCCGCCTCCAAGTGTGCAGTCAACAACAACATTTAAATCTGCCCCGCTTTTACCAAGCAGGAAATCTATCGTTTCATTTACAAGTACAGGCTCATGATAGAATTCATCATTCAATTTACCCGCCCTGCGTATTTGTGTAAAGCTTGGTCATAACCTTTTGCATTACTCCCTCGTATGATTCAGGGCTATCGCTTAGATATTTTTCGTAAGCATCCGGATTCCAGATCTCGATCCTTTCGATCTGTCCGATCAAAAGAATTTCCTTCTTTATCTCAACCATCTTTTGCAGCTCCTGAGGAATTAATATCCTGTGCTGGGAATCCAGAGAAAGCTCATCTGCATGAAACAGGATCCGCCTTCTCATAGAAACTTCATCTGTTGTATATGGATTTGTAGTCTGTACGGTTTTCAGAACTTTGGTCCATTCATAAGATGGGAATAACCAGATGCAGTTATCCCTGCCAAGGGTTACGTTCATAATACCACCTGCTTCCGGCAAGATGTGCTTGCGGAACTTTGAAGGTACAATGATTCTGCCCTTCTCATCAATAGTAGTATTTGCGTGACCCTGGAACAATTTTGATTTTTTTGTTATTTTAGAAGATAATCTGGAAAAATGAGGAGCTATAATTGGTGAAAACCAAATACTCCATTTTCCTCCATTTTCCTCCACTACAAAAATACGAAAAAAAAACCGTAAGTCAAGGGTTTTTCCGCTATTTTTCAATTTTTTTTATGATTCGGTAATTAAGGGTAAGCTGTGAGCGTGAAGCTGAATTCTTAGAAAATGTTAAATACTGTCCCGGTTGCTTTTCCGAAGAGGAATACGCCCAGGATGAGAAGAACTATACCTGCTGCAATGTTAAGTTTACCAATAGTATTTTTATTTATCCTGTGTTTATTACCTGTTATTACTTTTAAGAGCAGCCAGAACCAGAGAACTGTCCCTAAAAACGCCCCTGCTGAAAATATTAATCCGCCCCAAAAAGATTTATCTATTATACCAAAACTTTTGACATAACCAACAAGTGCAAACCATGATGCAGGAAGCGTAATTGAAGAAATACAAAGCATAACACCCATTATGAACTGTCCGAAAAGGTTGGACTTATCTTCAACAGGCATTTTATGCTTCTGTACAAAGCCCTTTGCCCTTCCCATTGCTTTAGTTACAGTTACTGACTGGCTTGCTTCTAAATGTTCATAATCCACTTTGTTCTTCATTATCCTGATACCGTAGATTATGACTACAACGCAGCCGGCATAAATAAGTACTATCTGGATAACTCCCATATTGCCATTGATCATTTTTTCGAAACTCTGGGGCAGAAGTGATATAAATAAAGAAATACCTCCAAATGCAATTAAGGCATATACCATATCCATGAAGGCAGAGCCTGATGCAATTGCCATGCCTTCTTTTATTTCACCGCGGAATCCTTTGGAGATCAGCGCAAAGGCAATAGGGCCAAGCGGCGGCACAGATACTATGAAACCCGTAATGATCCCTGCAATTAAGCCTGCTATCATTTAGTCATTTAACTTTGGAATTCTGCAATTTATCGAAATCTATACTCACTTAAAACAATTAAAAAAGCCCCTTTGTAATGTAACAAAGAGGTTTGCTTTGAATTTTCAACTCTTTTTAAGACCTTAAACTCTGATTAGCATGTTTCCCCTCTCTCCTTTCAGGAGAGGGGGTTAGGGGGTGAGGTCAAGAGGAATACTAATTTTCAAACTGTTTTATACACTTCCCGGCTTTCGAGGTTTTGGTTAAGGATCTTTAACACAGCATCATGCACTTTTCCGTTAGTCACAAGAGCATTTCCGTTATATATAGTAGGGTTCCCGCATAGGTCTGTAAACCTACCGCCTGCCTCTTCAACACATATCTTAATTGGAGCTACATCATAAGGTGCAACATGTGGGTCTATCATTATTTCTGACTGGCCTTTTATGATGAACGAATGCCCGTGGCAATCACCAAATCCCCTGTTATAATAAGTCTGGTTTACAAGCTGCAGAAAATTATTCTTATAGGGCTCTGCTACTATATAGTCCAATCCACCATGGATCAGGTACGAATCTTTTATAGAAGTGATCTTGCTCACCTTGCATTTTTTATTATTGGAGTAACATCCCATTCCTTTTGCGGCAGAGATCGTTTCCTTCAAAGATGGCATTGAGATAACGCCAAGCACAACTTCTCCCTGGTATTCAAGCGCAAGCAGGGTTCCCCAGAAAGGGTATTTTCTCATGTAATTTTTCGTACCGTCAATCGGGTCAATGATCCATTTGAATTCAGAAGGGCTTTGGGTGATACCGCTTTCTTCTGCGTGAATGCTGTGGGATGGATATTTATTTTTTATCCTGCTAAGTATAAAATCCTCGCATTTAATATCGGCCACTGTAACAGGAGTAAGGTTATCCTTTACCCTTGGCTTGATCTTTTTTGTATAGTACTTAAGCGTTATTTCTTCAGATCTTTTGACCGTATTAACGGCAAAATCAAGAAGCCGTTCCAGGAGTTTATTTTTCAATTTCATACTATTAAAAATAAAACTTAATTGTTAGCATTTTGTTAGCATTGAATTCAAACTTAATGAAACTGCCGGATAGTTGAAAAACATAACCGGATGCTTATTGACACTTAACAACAGCTTAACAGAATTATTATATATTTGAACAGCGAAATGAAAATTGCTCACATATCAGACCTTCACCTTGATAACCACCTCAAAAGAAATAATATTTCCGATACTGTTAAAGTACTGGAATATATATCAGATAACAACTTTGACCATGTTGTAATTACCGGAGATATTACAGATCGCGCCGAACCATCTGCATTTGAAACGGCGCGGAGACTATTCAAAAAATTTGGACTCCTAAAACCCGAAAAGCTGACTCTGACAATCGGAAATCATGATACATTCGGCGGAGTGCACTTTGCTGAAGATGTAATTGAATTCCCTGCCAGGTGCAAAAATACAAACTATTACGATAAGATTAAAGAATTTGAATCATACTTCCATGAGTGTTTTGCCAGTACCATTAGAAGAATTAACAGCACTTTCCCGTTCATTAAGGAATTTGATGACTTTGTAATTTGCGGTATCAACTCAATTGCGGAGTATTCTATCATAAAAAATCCGTTCGCTTCAAACGGGAAGATCTCAAGCGGTCAGCTTTCTGTACTGAATGGATTGCTTGACGGAACAGTTATGAACAACAAAAGAAAAATAGCGATCACACATCATCATTTCTGTAAAGAAGAAGCGAATGTTGCCGGAACTCCCGGTACTGTATGGCAGGCAATTGAGCGCCAAACGATGAAGCTTAGAGGAAAGAAGAAAATTCTGAGCAGATTTTCAGATTCAGGAATCGAATTAGTTCTTCATGGCCACCTCCATGAAGTATCAGAATATTCCAGAAAAGGGATCAGGATAATGAATGGAGGCGGCTCAATACTCTCAAAGAAGAAGGATTATTTCCTGGTCAACTCTGTGGAAGTTAGCCCGGAAGGAATCAATACTCAAATAGTGAAAGTTCCGCGCTCAAAAGCTTCATATCCGCATGACAATTCACTTATCCCGCTAAAAAATCCTTTCGAAAAAAGGCTTGCAGGCGATATCTGCATGAATTAAGCCGTTCTTACCATGTAGTAAGTTATCCTCAACACCACTTTCTTATAAATTGATTATTCATAGATAAATTGATAAATTTGTGTATTCCACAAACAATTCGAACATCCATAACCAATGGCAAGATCAGAGATACAGATTTTTTCTGGCAGAAACTCTAACTACCTCATTAAACATATTTGTGACCATCTTGATCTTCCTCTTGGAAAGTGCCGTATTGTTAACTTTAGTGACGGCGAGATTTGGGTAAAGTATAATGATAACATCCGCGGCAAGGATGTTTACATTGTGCAGTCAACCAATCCCCCGGCTGATAACCTGATGGAACTGCTAATGATGATAGATGCAGCAGTCCGCGCATCAGCAAGAAGAATAACTGCGGTCATACCATACTTTGGTTACGCAAGGCAGGATAGAAAAGATATGCCGCGTGTATCTATAACAGCTAAGCTTATTGCAAACCTGCTGACCGAAGCCGGAGTCGATAGAATAATTACAATGGATCTTCACGCCCCGCAATTACAGGGCTTTTTTGATATACCCGTTGATCATCTGTATTGCTCTGTATTATTTTTAAGATACTTCAAAAGACTTAAACTTAAAAACCTCGCAGTTGCAGCGCCTGATGTTGGAGGCTCAAAGCGTGCCAGGGCTTATGCAAAGAACCTTGGCGCTGACCTTATTCTTATAGATAAACGCCGCCCGAAACCTAACGTTGCTGAGGTAATGAATATCATTGGTGATGTTGAAGGGAAAAATGTACTGATAGTGGACGACTTGATAGATACTGCAAATACATTTGTTGCGGCAGTTGAAGCTTTGAAGAAAAACGGCGCAAAGGATATCTTCGGCGCGGCAACTCACCCTATACTATCCGGGCAGGCAGTTCAGAAAATCGAAAACTCCAGTCTGAAGAAGCTTGTTGTTGCAAACACAGTTCCGCTCAGCATCAAATCAAAAAAGATAGAGATACTGGATATATCCAGATTGTTCGCTCACGCCATAGTAAGGAATAACGAGAACCAGTCGATAAGCGCGTTATTTAAAGTGGAGTAACTGACAACGCAAAATCTACTTGCTGAAAACTATCTTTATTGAAGAAACCTGTTTCCCGTCACTTAACATTCTTACAAAGTATATTCCCGATGATAAATTTGAAGGATAGTAATCTAACTTGTAAGTTCCGGGTTCCATATAGCCGTTGAGCAGCTCTCCTGTTTCTTTACCTGATATGTCATAGATCTTCAGATTAACAATTCCGCTCTTGCCAATATCGATTATTATGCTGGTTGTTGGATTAAACGGGTTTGGATAGTTTTGGTACAGCCTGAATTTCTCAGGAATGTTTGTGCTTATTGTGGTAATACCAAGCCAGCTTCCCCATACTTTATAAACTGCATCCTGCGTAACCGCGTAAACTGTATCACCTGAGGCGGCATCTTTTGAAATACCAATTACCGTTTTTGAAGGATTGAATGAATCATTATACAGGAACCAGCTGCTTCCTCCGTTTGTAGAGCGCCAGAGCCCCATATTTGTGCCTGCATAAACTAAATTCGGATTATCCGGAGAAACTTCAATAGAGCGGAATGAATTGCCTGCTAAAACCTGAGTCCAGTTCAAACCATGGTTAACTGATTTATGTATGCCGCTTGAGCTCCACCCGAACAAAACGCTATCGGAATAGTTCACTGCAATATCGTAAAGCACCGGGCAGCTTACCTGAAAGAAATCCGTGCCCGAAGTAGTGCTCAGCATCAGTCCGCTGTATGAGCCGGCATAAATGTAATTTCTTTTCAAAGGGTTCACTTTTATTAATCCCTGCGAGAAATTTGAATTTGTATCAACAGCAGCCCAGGTCGTTCCTCTGTTGGTGCTCTTAAACACACATTTATGCGAGGATGAAATAATACTGTAACCCAAATAAATTAAATTATCGTTTACCGGGTCTATATCAATTCCAAAATTAAGCTGGCCCATAAAATCATTTCCGAACTGTGGAAGATTTACTGAACTGCTCCCTCCGTTCTGTGTAAATTGGTTAACATCACCTGCATCACACCCGCATGCGCCGAATAGATTCTTAAAAATAAATTGCGTATCTACTGGCGAGACCGTAAATCTCAATACTTTGTTACAAACATATCTTGGAGGGTTACATGAAAACGGGCAAAAACACAAGCACCAGTTAGCGTTCAGGAATCCATTAGCCGGTTGAAACCATGAATTATTCTGTCTGTTCAGTTTCAGGCTTTTTCCGCTGCTGTTTGGGTTGCCATTAGGGTTAAAATTAATTCCTCTGATGATATAGATCTGTTTAGCATTACTGCCGGCAAGTTTAACCTGCTTCATAGAATAAATGCCAACAGCAGTATCATCACTGTATATTTTTTGCCAGCCAAATTGTGAGTATGTTGATGAAAGCGGGATGACGAGTGACAGGATCAAACAAAAAGAGATGAGAGTCTTCATACTACTATCTCCTATTCTGCTTTTTCGCAGGATTTAATGGTTTTATAAGTACATGATAATAATAATATTTTTAAACAAATGAAACATTAAATTTATCTGATACAAATTGCAAATCGTAAATATTTATGAAAAAGACGCTAATAAATTGGAAATCAATAGTTTAAGAAGCCTTACAAGAACATGGAAACCTCAAAATAAGTTCTCAAAATCTACAATTTTTGCACTGTGTATTACATTGAAACTGCCTCATTTTCTTGTTATTTTTCTAATGTTCTATAAATTAATTATACAATCCGTACATACGGATTAAGGAGGATTACACTATGTCAGAAGATAAAGGCGTAGGAAAAGGTTTGTTCCTTGGATTCTTAGCAGGCGGAATTGTTGGCGGCGTTTTGGCTTTGCTTTATGCACCAAAAAGCGGTAAAGAACTTCGTTTGGATATCAGGAACAAAAAAGATGAGTTCCTTGATGATGCCGAGGAATATCTTGATATTGCAAAACACAAGGCACAGGATATCATCAACGAAGGCAAGAAGCGCTCCGAAGAGCTTATCAGCGATGCAAAGAAAAAAGCAGGCAACCTGCTTGATGACGCTAATAAGATCTTAAACGTAGCCAAAGATAAAACTTCCTCATCTTACGAAGTTGCAAAAGAAAAGATCGTGGATGAATCTGCAAAAGTTAAGGATGCAATTAAAGCAGGCGTTGAAGCTTACAAGGATGAACGCAATAAGCACTGAATAATTGATGTAAACTAATAGCTTAGTACATAAACTATGCAGGAAGTAAATTTGGTTTCGGGTATAACTGCAATTGCACTTTATATTGCATTAATAGCGCTGGTGATATTTTTAATTATTGCAATTAAACGTATCGTTGGCGCTATTGATAATATCAATAGGGCAATTGATAATATTGAAAAAAAAGTAGATCATATCACAAGCAAAGCAGAACCTCTTATAGATAATACATTTTTGATCTCCAATGACATTAAAGAAATTTCCGCTAACCTCAGCATACAATCATTAAAGATAAACGGAATTGTTGATTCGGTTAAAGATACAACCGATTCAATAATAGATTTCGAGCAAAAAGTTCAGAAGGAAGTTGAAACAAATGTTTTTGATACTCTTAACATGGTAACAGCTGTAAGCAGGGGTATAAAAACATTTATCGGGGTATTATCCGGTTCAAAGAACGGTTCGGCAGGCAAAAAAAAGATACGGTCAAATTCCTCCCTGGAAGAAGACCTCTACTAAAACAGTAATACTATCACCTTTTTTCCCGTAAGGCGGGGCTGTATGCCCTGTGCCCGGGGATTAGTCTTTGCAATAAACTCATGAGATTTTACTTGACATATAAATTCTAGAAGGGAAACTAACTGATCTTGGGAAACATTAATCCTGAAAAAATCCGGAACGTCGTTATTGCCGGGCACGGCGGTTCCGGTAAAACTATACTGGCAGAATCAATTCTTTTCACAACAGGCGCAACCAACCGGTTTGGAAAAATAGCAGACGGTTCAACCACTTCCGATTACAACAAAGACGAAATTTCAAGAGGAATATCTATTAACTCATCAGTACTAAGCACTGCATGGGAAGATTATAAGCTAAATATTATAGATACTCCCGGTTACACAGATTTTACCGGTTCGGTCAAATCTGCAATGAGGATCATGGATACAGCTTTGATAGTTGTAAATGCTGCTGAAGGAGTTGAAGTAGGAACAGAGATCGCCGTGAACTATTCTAAAGAATACGGCATTGAAAGCTGCTTTATAGTTAATAAGCTTGATAGTGAAAAAGCTAATTTTGATAATTGTCTCAGCCAGCTTCGTGAAGCTTACGGAAGCCATGTTGCCGAAATACAGTTTCCTGTGAATGAAGGCGCAGGTTTCGATACGATTGTTGATGTTTTGAAAATGAAACTCATAAAATTCGCACTTGACGGCAAAGGGAGCTATACTGAGTATGATATACCGGTTGACCAGATAGAAAAAGCTACTCAGCTTCACCAGGAATTGATAGAAATTGTTGCAGAAGAAGATGAAGAAATGATGAGCCGCTTTTTTGATGAAGGCGGAACGCTTACCGAAGCAGAACTGATCGAAGGCCTTTCCCGCGAAATTAAAGCAAAGAAGATACTTCCTGTACTTTGTGCAGCAGGTGAAACCAGTGTTGGTACTAAACCGCTTATAGAGTTTTTATGCAAATACTGCCCAAGTCCGCTTGATGCCGCGCCGTTTATGGCAAAAAAATCAGGCACCGATGATTATGTTGAAGTGCCGCCAATTCAGGGCGGTGAGCCAACCATTTTTGTTTTTAAAACTCTTTCCGAGCCGCATGTAGGCGAAATGTCATTCTTCCGTGTGCTGGCAGGTAAAGTGAACGCCGGAATGGACCTAACCAATCAGAATAAGAATAAGGTTGAGCGCCTTACGCAGATATTCCAGATGAATGGTAAGAACAGGAAAGATATGGCTGAAGCTGTTATTGGTGATATTGGCGCAGTTGTTAAGCTTAAAGATACTCATGTTAATAACACCCTCACAGGAAAAGGACTTGCTGTAACAATTGATCCTATCGTTTTTCCTGATTCACTCATTGAGCAGGCATTGACCTCTAAATCAAAAGGTGATGAAGATAAAATTTCTTCGGGGCTCTCGCATCTGCATGAGGAAGACCCGACATTTTTATTCCATTTCGATCCTGAGCTTGGCCAAACCATAATCAGCGGCCAGGGTGAGCTTCATTTGGCAATAATTATTGCAAGGCTTAAAGAAAAATACGGCGTTGAAGTTAACATTGTTCAGCCGCGTATTCCGTTCAGGGAAACGATCAAAGGAAAAGTTGAAAGCGTTGAATATAAACATAAGAAGCAATCCGGCGGCCACGGGCAGTTCGGGCATGTATTCTTAAGGCTTGAACCGCGCAAACGCGGCACGGGATTTGAATTCGCCAATGAAGTTGTTGGCGGCGCGATTCCCACTAAATTTATACCCGCAGTTGAAAAAGGCGTGACAGAAGCGCTTATAAAAGGGCCGCTTGCCCATTACCCTGTTGTTGATGTCAAAGTAACGGTTCACTATGGCTCATACCACGATGTAGATTCATCTGAAATGGCGTTCAAGATCGCAGGCGCACAGGCATTCAAAAAAGGATTCCTGGATTCCAAACCCGTTCTGCTTGAGCCTATTTATGAAATTGAAGTTACCGTTCCGGAAACATTCATGGGTGACGTAATGGGTGATATCTCTTCCCGCCGCGGGAAGATCGCAGGCATGGATTCCAACGGTAAGATGCAGATCATAAAAGCATCGGTGCCGCTCTCGGAACTGCATGATTATGCTACCAAGCTGAGATCAATTACGCAGGGCAGAGGAATTTTCAAGCGTAAGTTCTCGCATTATGAAGAAGTGCCTAAGGAAGTTGAGACGAAGATAGTAGCTGAATCACAAAAAGAGCAGGTAGAAGCTTAATGATTACAGATTACAAATTAAAGATTTCAGATTAGAAGATTACAGATTTGAAGATTGAAATCACTACAACCCTGGACTTTCCGGTTCAGGGTTTTTATTTTATGCAGGAATTTAGTTTCTAAATCAATTACTTTTGTATATGGATAAACTCTGGTCACCGTGGCGCTCAAAATATATTGAATCATTTAAAGATGATCCTAAGGAAGAACTATCGGGAACACTCTTTACAAGAATTCTCGCCGAAAACGATGACAGGAAAAATTATATTCTTCACCGCGGTAAAAAATGTTTTATAATAATGAACCTATACCCATACAACAGCGGCCATTTAATGATAGTCCCTTACAAGCAGGCAAATGATATCAGCGAGCTTGATAGTGATACCAGACTTGAAATGATGGAACTCTTAGACCTTGGATGCAAAGTCTTAAATGATGCCATTAAACCGCACGGATTTAACATTGGCGCAAACCTGGGCCGTGTTGCAGGTGCGGGAGTGGAGAATCACATTCACTTTCACATTGTCCCCCGCTGGAACGGCGATACTAACTTCATGCCGGTGCTGAATGAGGTTAAGGTAATATCTGAAGCTATGGATGAGACTTACGATAAGCTTATGAAGTCACTTGGAAAGTTAGTCAAATAGCGCAATTTGCTGCCGTTTGGTATTGGGATATCTAAATTCCGCTTGATTTGTCATTCCTGCGAAAGCAGGAATCTTGCTAGATTAGTGTAAGATTCCGCATCAAGTTCGGAATGACAAGAGTGCGCAAATTTGAAAATACCCCACTCCTTCCATCAAACTATACGATTCTATACCTTTATTCTGACCCATTTTTTTAGTATTTTTGTAATTCTTGTTAAAAATCGCTCCCATCGACTAGGGGTTAGGTCATCACTCTTTCACAGTGGAAACACGGGTTCGAATCCCGTTGGGAGCGCGAAATAGCCTCAAAATCATCTGATTTTGAGGCTATTTTATTAATCTAAATTCCAATTCTGCCACGTCAAATCACATATAACCTAAAAACCTTTCAGGTTGTTGGTGACAACAACAACAACGGGGAAACAAATCATTTTTTGTTCTTAATGTAGTCTTCTTCAAACCAATAAGCTTTGGAAACAGAAAGATGTTCTTTGGTAATGGGGTCGATAACGACTAGAATTCCGCCTGGTGGATTTTCAATTTGTTGAACATTCGCTTTTATTTCGAACAAAAGGTCTGTTATATGGTCAATGGCTTTATTTAATAACCAAAAAGATACATATACCGACGAAAGAACATCACGACCAGCAATTTTTTTCAATTCAGAAAATGTTTTTATTAATTTGGGTGTTGCTACGAAACCAATTGCTATTGAATTCTTCGAGCCAAGCGTAGCATTCACCGCAATGTCATTCAAATCACCTTTTTCATGAATAATATTAGAACGGTAGCCGTATAATTTACTAACAAATTGATCGTGTTTCAAAATAGCTTCTGAAATACTTGAAGGAAATAACAAATTGTTAACGTCTCTAGCTATTCTGGTAAGAGAAGTCCACTTTATGTTATTCTGCTTATCTTGTTTTTTAGCATATATATAATTTACTAATGAACTTGTAAAGTCGAATGTCGAAACTATATGGTATAACAAACTGTCGAATATTGAAGAAATTTCTTTCTTGTATTGATCTCGAATAGGATGAACCGGACCCATACCTTGTATTATATCCCAATTGCCATCGTTCATCATCTGGACACATCTGTGTCTAATTTCAGACTGTTGTCTAATTAACAAATGGATATGGAAATTACTTGAAAACAAGCGATATATTACATTATCTCTTAGTTCATATAAACGATTGTTCAAAAAATTATTATCTATGTAATGTTGATAGTCTATAGCAACCGCATATAATCTATTTTCTAATAAATTAAATCTTGCTTGAAGTTTTTCAAATGCAGCCTTCAAATCATGGATGTCTATTATTTTTTGTGATTCCAAATTGATAAATGTTTATACCCCATAAAACCATTGACAAACCCCACCAAGCATTGACTAAAAAGATTAGAGGGCTACGGAGAAGATTTGAAAATGTAGTTCCAGATTTCGTTTCTGAAATTGATTAGGATAGTTAATATTAATGCGATAATTGAAATGGATATCGCCATTGTTGTTTTTGTACTGTCTCTAAATGGTCTAATATTTTTATTATAATCATTAAACACTTTAGTGAATACTGTATCGACTTGATTAATGTTGGTATATAAGATATTATAAAAATCTTCTTGAACGTCTAGCTCATGATTTAAGGCTTCTCTGTCTAATTCTATTTCTCTCATTAATGGTCCAACTGAATTTACTGCTTTGTTTAGCAAACCTGTTAAATGAGATATTAAGTGCGCGCGAAACATCAGTTGATATTTAGGTGAGATGGGGGGACTATTACGAAATTCTAAATCTTGCTTTAATCTCCAAGATGCCTGATTTACAATTGAATCGAGTGAACCTCTAAAAAAACCAATTCCCGGATAGAAATGTTGAGACCATACTTCTGTATTACCTCCACTTTCTTCCATAGCATTATATACTGTCATTTTAAAATTATCGTCTAATTTCAAACTTTTTGTAAAGGTATTTAAATCTACTTTAAACTTATTAAAGATACTGTAAACCTTCCGATTTTTGATTTTATCTCTTAAAGATTTCATAAATAGAAACAACTTTTCAAATTATTCTTCTTACAAACTTCCATAATTTTCTTTAACTTCTCAGCTTGTTGCACACTCTAATCTATTTCAAGCGTAAACCAGTGTTTTTGAACTATAACACTTTTGAATTCCATATATTTACCGGGTTCACTTTTTTAATATTGCCAATAAAGTATTTTTTAACCCCTCGGTATTCCAGACTTTCATGAATCAGTGTTTTTAATCTGCCCGTCTTTTGATCATTATCAAATCCAAAAATTAACAAAGTAACCTTTGGATCAAGATCTATTGGCTCCGGTAATGAGATACCAAATAATCTATTTAAAATTCTCACATATTCAGCATACTCAGATAGAATCTCTGTTTTTCTTTTCTTTATTTGTTTCTCATACCTCTGTAATTGATTAATTACTTTTGGAGTGCTTACTGACCAAATTTCCTTATTTGAAAAATGCTTTGCTTCAATGAACTGAAGTGTTCTTGTTGATTTATTCAAAAGTATAAAATCAATCCTATCTTGTTTATTCTTTTCATCTAAAGATTCAAATGAAACTTCGATATCCAATACTACAACATTCCCACTGGACAAGTAAGAATGCTTATGGTAAACATCCGAAATACCGGATGCTTCATTTCCTGAATAATTTGAACAGTTCTCTTTAATTCTTAAATAATTTGATTCGAAGTCTGATGAAAGTTTAAAATTAGATAACTGTCTTTCTGTCAAATAATCTTTGTCATCTGCTACTGATGTAATAACGGATGCATACTTTAAGTGTGTTTTAAAACCCATTTTATCATAGCGAAAAAGACGTCCTCCTCTGTAATAAATGTCAATCAGATTGTCTCTAATTGTAAGAAATACTTTGCCCGTTCGGCAATCTTCTTCTACTTTATTTAGCCACAAACTACTCTTTCTAAAACTTTCTTCAATTGCTTTATCTAATCTTCTCTTCAATGTGATATGATTTCTTATTAATAATATCGATAAGTGACTAGTCAAGAAAGTAAATTTAACAATAATTGAACTCTAATAATATATAATTTATGAAACATCTCCTTTGGAGGAATCCTGCGAAGCAGTCTTTCGGACCGTTGCCCCGATAAATCGGGATCATAGAGGAGCGCGAAAAAGCCTCAAAATCATCTGATTTTGAGGCTTTTTTATGTTCAAAATTAGCTATATTCACAGATTAAACTTCTCAAATTCTTAAGTCAAAAAAATGAACAAATTACAGCTATATATTGTCCTGCTTGGCGGATACAATAAAGGTGACCTGCTTGAATCACACAACCTGTTTATTGACGTGGGCACTAACATTGAGTCACTCAAAACACAGATGAAAAACTCATGGCCTGCTGCAACACACCTTGATGCTTATATGGTATTGAATCATGTTGATGGCTATGATATCGTCATCAAAGAAGGCAATCCGCTTGTGGAAACCGGGAAATCATTCCCAATGCTTGTTATTGGAAATATCGGCTATTACAAAGAAGGCGAGTTCACGGAATTCCACAAGCTGATCCCTTTTGTCTTATCTGGTGAAAAGGACAGCATTGTAGGCAAGCTAAAACGTGACCCTGAGTTTGCCGAGGGTCAGCACCTGGATGAATCAACCCGGTCACATCTTGATGACAAACATGTTGTAACAGCATTTGATGTTGATGATGTTATCAATGTTCAAAAAAATATTTCAGGCTATGTTATAGAACTGGTACCCTCAAAAGAAAAAATAGAGAATATTCTTAAGCTCGGCTATCAGTTTACTGATCTGAGAAAGATGTAAAAAACACGCAAGTCTTATTATAATCGTAAAACTTTTACATTTCTTTACAATTCTGTAACATCTGTAAAGAAACCTTTACTTAAATTTGCCTGAATAAAAAGAAAATTCAATCAAATTAACACTACATATATGAAATCCATCAGAAATCTACTTTTTGCAGCGCTGGTTTATCTTAGTTTTAACGGTCTTGCATTTTCAAATAGCACCAATTACGTACCTGAAACTTCATCAGGTTTTAATCCATTCTCAAGCAGCAGTTGTGACTGTACCTGCGATGAATGCAGGAATTGCTCAAATAAACACTCGAGCAGTGACCCATGGGGCAGTAATTCCGGCTATAATGTTATGTCATCGAGGGATTTCGCTGATTTCAAAAAGCTAATTAATGATAGAACTTTTGAATCAACCAAAATGGATATGACGAGGGATGTCATTGTCACAAATGCATTTACTACAGACCAGGTTAGGGAAATACTGAGCTGGTTCACATTTGAATCAAACAAACTTGAGCTTGCCAAACTTGCATTTGCAAGTACGTATGACTGGAACAACTACTATAAGCTTTATGATATATTTGTGTTTGAGTCTAACGTAACTGATCTGGATAATTTCATTAAGAATAAGAAGTGATAGACCGATAGTTTGCTTCTATATACACGCAATAATTCAGACTGTTAATTTGTAAAATTGCTTCGCTTCGCCCGCAAATAAAAAAGCCGGCAAATAAATTTACCGGCTTTGATTTTTACTGAATGCTTTGAAATACGTTTCAGCCCATGACTTTAGTCATGGGAATGGGAAAATTGACCAGATAATTTAAACCGTTTCAACGGTTTAACAAAATTTAGAGTCTAATAATTATCATTTGTTCTTCTTCTTATTCATCACCTGCCATGTCCATGAAAATTCAAGCCCATTATCCATCGGATAGATTATCTGGTCATCTTCAGTATCTATCTTAACATTAACTTCCATTCCTTCCTGAGCTTTAGGCGCCCCCATAGGATACACTTCCCATGTGCATTTTGCCCTGTAGGCCGCTTTATACTGATTGGAAACCTCAAGTGTAAACTCATATGCCTGGTAATGCCCGCCGCTGCCGGTTCCTCTGAGTCCAACCGAGTGCGAACCGATAATTTTAGCCTTAGCCTTTTCGGCTTTGTTTTTTCTTGCTTCACGCTCAGCAAGCATCTTTGCGCCGCTTTTTGAAGCATACATGAAGAAGAGCACCACAGAAGCCACAACTCCAAGAATTATTATTAATTCCATAATACTGATTATATTTTAATTTTTAGAATCCAAATCTTTTCTCTTCCTTAATTTCAGTTGTCAATTCTTCAACATCTTTAAGTGTAATAGTCTTTATCATCTCGGTTGTTCTTTGCTCTTTTGGAACCTCAGCAAGCCTCAGGTTCTGGTTTTTAACTGCTTCGGCAAGTGATTTCCTTATCTCTCTTGCATTGCCAAAAAATTTATCCCTTGTACTGAACAAAGCGGCAATATGCCTTCTGAAATACTCTTCGGCCTCTTTATCAAAAGCTGCTTCATCATGATCAAGCATTATTTTTGCTATTGCAAACATCTCGTCTTCAGAATAATCCTTAAAAAAGAATTTCCTATCGAACCTTGATTTTAGCCCGGGGTTCATAAGCAGGAATTTTTCCATTTCCTCAGGGTAACCGGCACAAATTACAACAAACTGCCCTCGGTTATCTTCCATCCGTTTAAGTATAATCTCAATAGCTTCCTTGCCGAAATCATTATCACTTGAACCCATCAGTGAATAAGCTTCATCAATAAATAATACACCGCCCATAGCAGCATCTATCTTCTCACCTGTTTTAATAGCTGTCTGCCCAATATATCCCGCAATCAGTTCTTCTCTGTCAACTTCAACCAGGTGGCCGCGCTCCAGCACTCCAAGCGCCCGGAAGATCCTTGCCATTATTCTTGCAACGGTTGTTTTACCAGTACCGGGATTCCCGGTAAAAATGGTATGAAGCGAAAATGATCTTGTAACATCTTTGCCAATTTCACGGTAATACCTCACAAGCTTCACCATTTCATGAATATCATTTTTTATCTCTTCAATACCTACCATCTTATTCAGCTCAGCAAGCGAGTCGCGCATTAGCTCCTCATCAGGAGGAATGTCAACTCCCTTATGCGCTTTCTTTCTGAATATTTCTTTAACATCTGTAACTGTTATTGTAGAAAGAGCTATTTCATCCAGAGCCTCGATCTTAACATTGCCATCCATAACCCTGAGCCCCATATTCATTTTCCCTTCATCAACTATGGAATTGACAAAACGCGCATTGCCAAATGTCCGGTCTCTATCACGGTATGCCTCAACCAGTTTTGTGTAAAGATATTCCTCTGAATCCTTATCCAGGTCAACATCTATCTGCTCTGCGTGGTAGTTACCTATCTGCAGCAGCTCGGTTGGAGTGTAATCCGGAAAATTGAAATAGTGATTAAACCTTGATTTAAAGCCGGGGTTAGAGTCCAGTAAATGTTCCATTTCTTCCGGGTAACCCGCAAGGATTATAGCGATATCACCCGGCCCGTCTGACATTTCTTTTAGAATTACTTCGATAGCTTCTTTTCCGAAATCCTTGTCGCTATCGCCTTTCCTTGCCAGAGAATATGCTTCATCGATAAACAAAATGCCGCCTCTAGCTTTCTTAATAGCTTCTTTTACCTTCGGAGCAGTTTGCCCAATGTATTCACCGATTATATCAGCCCTTCCAACTTCGTGAACATGACCTTTTGAGAGAAGGCCTATATTACTGTATATCTTTCCGAGCAGCATACCAACTTTTGTTTTTCCTGTCCCGGGATTCCCTGTAAATACTGCATGAAGATTCATTTTTTCTGTATCGTCAAATCCTTTTTCTTTTCTCAGCTTTACAAACTTCAGATAGTCGTACAGATCCTTAATGTTTTCTTTTATGCTGGCAAGCCCTATCATTTCATTAATTTCTTTCATGATCTCGGCTTCGCTCAATTGTATCTTCGGGGCAGCAGCATTCAAACCAAGCGAAGGAACGCTCTCTCCCGGTTTGAAGAATTTTCCGGCATCAGGATCAGTTTCTTCTATATCAGCAAACTTAATATAAACAGTCCCAAGCAGCTGCTCAAGAAAAACAACATCTACTATATAATTCCCGGCGTACCAGCTTCCGGGTTCTTTTCCGCCCCAACCGCGTGTAAAGCGTATCAATCCAAGATTGCTATTATAAGTATAGAAATCAGTTATATTGGCAACTACATCCCCGGCAGTATTGCGTATCCTTATAAAAAATTCTCCATGCCAAGCAGCTTTCCCGCTTTGAAGATTATCGCCCTCAATTTCTATCCACATATAACGCGATTTTGTGATATCAAATGTCTTCAGGTAATTTCTCTGTCCGAACGGAATATCTTCAAACGGGCCTTCGTAAAGCTTAACTGAGCTAAGGCTGAAGTATGGATTGCTTTCCGGTGTAACTTCGCCTTCACCAAGAGTATAAAAATACGCAGTTCCCGTAAGTACACCGTCTATCCATGCTTCCCAGCGATAAGCCCCTTTGAACCAGTAAGTTCCTACTGTAGTATTTCCCCACGAATAGCGTATATATGAAACATCTTCTGATTTACTTACCGGCTGCGATATTACATTATCACAAAGCACTCTATTGGCAGCATCAAAAGCCTTAAAATTAACATTAACAGCCCAGTCTTCCCTTTCGAACATCAGGTTGTGTAAAGAAAGCTCAACATATATATACTTGATCTTTAAAGCGTCAAATACCTGGCGATATTTTTTTGTAGAGCCATAAAGCCAATCGTTTGAACCGTATGTTTTCAGTGCTTTGAATTTGTACTTGTTTGCAGAAATTGGATTAGTCTGTGTCATATTCTACAATCATAAACACCTGTAAATTCATATTCAATGTAAAACAAAAAGAGCGGTTTTACCCGCTCTATCTTCATAAATCCATAAGAAAATATTCTATGCTACTGATTTAACCAGGCTTTTCTTATCATCAATTGTTCTTCAGACGGATTCTCTGATTGATTTCATATAATCCAATCAATAAATTATGAAACAAAAAATGCCCTCCTGGAAAACCAAGAGGGCACTTGAAACAAACATAAAATATTATCGGGACATTTGCAATACAGTTCAAACAAATAAACTTACTAAATAATAGAACAGCGCCCCGCACGCTGCCGAAAGCGGAATTGTAAGTATCCACGCCCAGACAATTTTACCGGCAACACCCCATTTTACTGCTGATAAGCGGTTTACACTTCCAACCCCCACAATTGATCCGGTAATTGTCTGTGTTGTACTCACGGGAATTCCTCCAATAGCTGTGATCAGCAGTGTTGTTGCACCCGAAAACTCGGCACAAAACCCCCCGATTGGCCTCAGTTTTGTGATTTTCATTCCCATAGTTTTAACAATACGCCATCCGCCAAACATTGTACCCAGCGCAATTGCTGCATGGCATGATAACACTACCCAAACGGGAACATGAAACTCACTCATATAATTTGCCGCTACAAGTACAGATACGATAATACCCATTGTTTTTTGAGCATCGTTTGACCCATGTCCAAAACTATAAAAGGCAGCTGAAACTAACTGAAGTTTTCTAAACACTTTATCAACTTGCCTGGGTTTCTTATTTCTTACAATCCATGTAGTAAGTATCATAAAAACAAATCCAAGTATAAGCCCCATAATGGGTGCTAAAAAAATAAAAATAATAACT
>JAIOIK010000153.1 GCA_019912545.1 Ignavibacteria bacterium
TTTTAGCACCAACATTTTTGCTCAACAAGGTTGGTCAAATCTCAGTGTTTCGTTTGGTGGTTATGGTATTTTTTTTAAGGATGTAAACAATGGTATTGTTGCAGCACATAAAACAACAAATGCTGGCCTTGCTTGGAACTATTTGAGTTTTGGTGGCTACCTGAGTTTCCCGGATCCGAATACTGGATATGCCACTAGTGTTGGGTCATTATATAAAACTACAAATTTTGGTGATAACTTTATTACGCAATACAATCCATCTGCTCAAATTCTAAATAGTATAAGTTTTCCGAATGTTATTACAGGTTATGCATGCGGTGATGGGGGTACATTAATCAAAACCTCCAATGGTGGTGAAAATTGGTTCATCGTAGAACCTATTAGCCAACCCCTTAAATATACTTATTACTTCGCAAATGTTTTCTTTGTTGATGCTCTAACAGGGTATATTGCCGGCAGCAAGTATTCAGCTGATACAAGCGTGTTTATTAAGACAACAGATGGCGGTGCAAATTGGTCAACGCAACGTTACACAGTCTCTACCTGGGGTAGGTTTACATCAATATTTTTCATAAATTCAAACACAGGCTTCATTGGCGCTGCTTCAAATGCGCTAATATTGAAAACCACGAACGGGGGTGGCGATTGGTATGATGTTATAGTACCAACTACAAATCGCATATATTCTATGTATTTCCCCAGCGCAAATACAGGTTTTGCCAGTTGTTTCGGCGGGCAAATACTTAAGACTACCAATAATGGCAACAACTGGTTTTTGCAAACCACAGGCACAGGCAGTATCTTGAGAAGTATTTTTTTCTTAAACGACTTAACGGGATATGCCTGCGGTGATGATAATACAGTTTTAAAGACAACAGACGGCGGCGGCGCGCCTATTGGCATAACACCTATAAGCAATGAAGTGCCCGTGGATTTCAAGCTTCATCAGAATTATCCCAATCCATTTAATCCAACAACAAACATTGAATTTTCAGTACCAAAATCGTCATTTGTGAGGCTTGTTGTTTTTGATATGCTGGGGCGTGAAGCAGAAACACTTGTGAATGAAAATCTTGCTGCAGGCACTTTTAGGGCAGACTGGAACGCTTCCGGTTATCCAAGCGGAGTATATTTCTATATGCTCAGCTCAGGTGATTACAGAGAAACGAAGAAGATGATTCTTGCGAAATAAGGACTTATGTTTAAATTTTTAAATTTGTTGTTGGCGAACTTAGAAACAAGTATGGCAATACTAATATAGGAGGTAAAGATGCCGGTTTCAAAAGTGTTGTATGGGATGGATCAAATAATTACGGTACTCAGGTTTCAAGTGGTATATATTTCTGTAAATTAATTGCCCGTCAAAATGCCGGATCTTTGTCGGGCGATTTTATAGACCAAAAAAAGATGGTTATTATCAGATAACCACAAAAATTCTAATTAAGTCTAGAAATATGAAAACTCAATTAACTAAATATAATTCAAAACTGGTTCTGTTGATAGTGTTTTTCCTGAGCAGTACGATTTTCCCTCAACAGGGTTGGTATAACATGAATCTTTCATTTGGGGGAGAAGGAATACATTTCAAAGATTTAAATACCGGCATAATTTCCGGTTATAAGACAACAAATGGAGGCTTTACATGGAATTATACTGGTTTTGGGGGTCCAATGAGTTTCCCTGGAACAAGTATCGGTTACGCCACTGGAGGAGGTTTAATATTTAAAACTACCAATTTTGGCGACAATTGGATAATTCAAAATAATCCTACACCTGAGAATTTAAGCAGCATACATTTTCCAGATGTTAATACAGGATTTGCTTGTGGCGGTGGTGGCACTTTAATTAAGACAACAAATGGCGGGAACAATTGGTTTATAGTCGAGCCAATTAATCAGTCACTTAAGTTTGCTTTTTACTTCTCAAGTGTTTTTTTTACTGATGTGCAAACCGGATATATTGCCGGCAGCAAATATGCCGGTGATACAAGCGTTTTTATCAAAACAACCGATGGCGGAGTTAACTGGAATGTTCAGCGCTTCACCATTTCAAACTGGGGTATATTTACATCAATGTTTTTTATTAATTCAAGTACTGGTTTTATAGGTTCCGCAACTCATGCATATGTTCTAAAAACAATAAACGGGGGGGCCAACTGGAATCAAGTTATGATACCAACAACAAACTCTATCTATTCAATGTTTTTCCCAAGTGCCTCTACCGGATATGCCAGTTGTTTCGGTGGGCAGATACTTAAGTCTACCAATAACGGCAACAACTGGTTTTTACAAACCACAGGTACAGGCAGTGTTTTATACAGCATATTTTTTATTAACGATCTGACGGGTTACTGCTCAGGTGATAATAATACTGTTTTAAAAACAACAGACGGAGGCGGACCGCCTATTGGCATAACACCGATAAGCAATGAAGTACCGGTGGATTATATGCTTAAGCAGAATTATCCAAATCCTTTTAATCCAACAACAAACATTGAATTTTCGCTACCAAGATCGTCATTTGTAAGGCTTGTTGTTTTTGATATGTTAGGGCGTGAAGTTGAAACCCTTGTGAATGAAAATCTCTCTGCAAGTACATTCAAAGCAGACTGGAATGCTTCCAATTACCCCAGCGGTATATATTTTTACAGACTTGAAGTCCGTCAAGCCGGATCTTCGACTAATGGATTTGTTGAGTCAAGGAAAATGATATTGATAAAGTGACGGAGTCATTTTTGAAATTCCTGCCTGCTTACGGCATGGCGGCTTTTTGACGGACTGATTAAGTAACGGAGTTGTTTTTGAAGCCCGGCCTTTGACGGGTTTGTAAAATAGAAAAGATGATTTTTAAGTTTACTGTAAAAGGCGGATAAATAGTCCGCCTTTGTGTTTTTGTAAAACCTGCTTTCAAACCTTCAAACTTTTTAACTTTAAACTGCTTCTACTTCACACTTTCAACTTTATATCCCGCAGAAGTAATTACTTCTTTGATAGCATCAGGATTTGTCTTACCCGGGTCGTATGATGCTTTTACAACATTAGATTTAAAGTCAGCATTAACTTCCTTCACGCCATCAATTTTCTTAACCTTGCTCTTTATCGTGTTCTCGCATCCAGTACATGTCATACCGGAACACTGTAATTCAACCGATTTGTCACTGGCCGTAACTTGCTGATTCTGTTCTCCTGCGGATTTATCCTCGCCTGTTGTTTTGGGATCTTCTTTCTTCCCGCAGCTGCTGATAAAAACGCTCAAAATTATGATGGTAATAATAGAAAAAATTGATTTCATGGTATTTATTAATTATTGTTTGCAAAAATAGGATATTATAGCCTTAAATGGTAACTAATAATTGTGGTAAATAATTTCATTAACCGAAATATGATTGCTATTCAGCGAAAATTCAGTAGGAATTCATTAACTTTATCCTGTTTGATTGTAAATAATTACATTAAATTTACTATTGCTACATGGATAACATTCACAAAATCCGGGGGTTTTAAAAATGAAGAAATCATTCTTGATCTTTACAATTAGCTTCATAACTATCTCATCAATTTATTCTCAGCATCTCAAGGTAGAATCATACGATCCACCGATCACATATATCGGAAATGTTGATCTGCCCGGTACAGATTATATTGTATCATCAACAGAGCCATTTGGAAAGCCTTCAATTATTTTCAGAACTACAAATAATACCATTTATGCTTCTGTTCCCGATACCAATATCTTGCCGGGTAAATGTGTAGTTATACTTTCTTCTACTAATAACGGGGCTAACTGGCAGATTATAAACTCTGTTTCACCTGCATCAATTGCATCTAAAACTAAAATGGTGTGCCGCCAGGGCTCGGATTCTGTTTATTGTTTTATGCTGATAGGTTCTGCAGTTTCCTGCTTAAATGTTATAACCGGGTACTTTAATACTTTTACAAATTATACTAACATACGGGATTTCGATGCCGTTATATCATCAACTAATTCTCTGTACCTTGTTGCAGATCTTAACTCCAATAATGATATCCGGCTTTTCGGTTCCATTAACAGCGGAAGCTCGTGGATACAGGCTTCATACATCAGCAGTGCAGCAGCCAGGCCAACTATGTATATGTCATCTTTAGGTGATACCGTAATGATCAACTGGTATGCATCACCATTTACCGATACAGTTAGCTCACCAATTAGAAATGTAATGTACCGTGAAACTACACCGGGAGCAATGGTTACTGCTTCAACATTTACTAATATAGTTCCTGCGGGCGCCCCAAAAGACCAATTCCTTGGTGTAAAGAACGGTGCTAATGTTTGGCTGGTATATACAGAGGGAGCCTCTGGCAGCAGAGATGTTAAGTGCATACAAAGCACAAACAGCGGACTTACTTTCAGCCCGATAATAAACATTGCATCAGGTCCAAACAGGGATGAATACTGGTTCGACGCAAAACACAACCAGTTTGGTGTAAATGTCATTTATTATTCCGATAGCCTTCAGGCAGGCAGTCCGACAATTAATTCAGATAAGCTGCTGAGTACTTTTGCGGCAAACTTAACTCCAGGCCTGTTTACAGCACCAACACAGTTCAATCAGCACCCAATGGAATTCTCTTCACGAGGCTATTTACCCGCGCTTATGGAGTACTATGATGCAGGAGGAAATGCTGCGGCAATTTATGTCGGAATAGACGGTGCAAATAAGAGATTGTATATTAACGGATTTAATGCAATAACTGCAATTAATCAAAACGGTACTGAAATACCTGAGAAGTTTGTATTAAACCAAAATTATCCAAACCCGTTTAATCCAACAACTAATGTAAGATTCAGCATTCCCCTCTCTAGAGGGGTATCCGAAGGAAGGGGTGTGTTACTTATAGTTTACGATATGCTTGGCAGAGAAATTGCAACTCTGGTGAACGAGCAGTTAGACCCCGGCATTTACGAAATTTCATGGAATGCTTCAATGTATTCAAGCGGAATCTATTTCTACAAGTTAATTTCTGCAGATTACACAGAAACCAAGCGAATGGTATTAATTAAATAACAAGTTGAGGAAAGAGTGTAACTCTTTTCGAAATCCCGCTTTGCGGGACGGAGTCTATTTCTATAAGATTGAAACAAGCGGATTTTCGGAAACAAAGAAGATGTTACTATTAAAATAACATCAGCTCAATAACCAATTCTTTACATTAAGCGGCATTTTTTGCCGCTTTTTTTATGGGAACAAAATCAATTCAAAGTGAGTAAAACAATCAAAACCTGATAACCAAATCTTCAAAACCATGAAAAAATCAAACAAAAATCCGATTGCATTCCCGCTAGCCCTGGTAACAATTTTGACCGCATTATCTGTTGCAGCATATATAATCTTCTTTAATTCAGGTGACCCGGTCAAAGTTACTCAGTCAAACTACAGATTGCAGCAGCAGCAGGCAAGCCATGTTGGTCCCATAAAATTCACCAGCACGCTTGATAACAACTATTACTTCGAAAACAACAGCGTCTATCTCTATTTAGACCTTCAGGCTGATGAACTAAAAGGTGAAAGCAAAAGAACACCGCTGAATATCTCAATTGTGATAGATAGAAGCGGCTCAATGGCCGAAAAGAACAAGCTTGAATTCGTTAAAAAAGCTGTTGACTATATAATTGAAGAGTCACACAGCGACGATTATGTGTCTGTTGTAACTTATGATGATTATGTTGATGTCCTGCAGCGTTCATCGATCATTAGAGATAAATACGAGTTAAGAGAAAAGATCAGCGCTTTGCAGCCCGGCGGTTTCACAAATCTTAGCGGCGGAATGTTTGAAGGTTATGACCAGGTAAATAAGTCATACATGCGCGGATATGTAAACCGTGTACTGCTTCTTTCAGACGGGCTTGCAAACCGTGGCATTACTGACAGATCTAAACTTTCTGATATGGTGCGCGAAAAAAACCGCAGAGATGGTATTACGATCTCAACTTTCGGAGTTGGTAATGATTTCAACGAAAACATGATGACCGATATTGCAGATTACGGCAAAGGAAATTATTATTACATAAGGAATTCCTCCGATATCCCTGAGATATTTGCTTCGGAGCTTAGAGGAATGCACAGCCTGGTAGGGCAGGGCACGAAGATGAAAGTCCGATTCCCCGCACAGTACCTGAGGCTTGCAAAAGTATTCGGCTATCCGTATGAAATAATCGGCGATGAAGTGATAATAGATTTCAAAGATGTATTCGCAGGCCAGAAGAAATCTGTTCTTTTGAAATTTGATATTACCGGTAAAATAAAAGGTAAGCTGAAATTCGAAAATGAACTCACCTATGAAGATGTTACAAGTGACTTCAGGCTTGTTACCGAAAGCAGTTCAAATGATATTGAGGAGACATCAAGCATTGAAAAGTACAAAAGCAATAAGAATGAAACAGTGGTACAGAATATATCCATGTTCGAAGCTAATGAAATGATGGAAGAAGCGCTCCGCAAAGCTGATGAAGGTGATTATGGCAGAGCAAAAGAGATAATGACCGGTGCAAAAGTATATATGAATAACCAGATGCAGGATGTTGCTCCATCACCGGAAATGAAGCGCCAGAGCGAGAACATGGATAAGTACGAAAGAGATCTGGAATCCGCTGAAACAAAAACCGAAGAGGAAAAGAAGGAAATGCAGAAATCCGGAAAGTATGATAACTATAATACGAGAAAAAAGAACGAGTAATTTCTGTTAAAATTGTGATTTTAAATTAAGCCTGCCAATACACTAATTGGCAGGCTTTTTTAAACACGTTTTTCAAGTTCTTCAATTTTTTCCAAGAGCCAGTTTCTATTATTAATAGTGTTGGTTCCCAGAATCTTGTTTTTCAGTTCCAATAGAGTGATCTTATCGTGATTTTCTTGCTTAACTAATTTCTGTAATATTTTAATAAAATCTATGTGAGCTGTTTTCTGTGTTTTCTCCTGTAAATTTAAGTTCCTTATTAAGTGCTTGTATGAATCCAAATGAGAATTCAAAGGCTCAATAGAATTGGTTTCGTAATATATTTTAGCAATCAGATTTTTTGCATCTAGTTTATCAATTGAACTTTTTTGTTCAATTTTAGCAGCATGGTATAAAGATTTCTCGAAATTCTTTCTGCGGAACTCAATACGGGCCATAGAGTTTTGTTCAAGATTACTTCTAAAATCCGGGTGAACTTTATCTATGTAAGCAGTTACGAAATTCTCAGACCAGTCTATTTCATTCAAACTGTTACTGGTTATTATGATAGCTCTAAAAAGCCTCTTACTGAAGTATCCTTGTTCATCTGTGTTATCGTAAAGTTCGTATTTAAGTATAGTCTTGTATACCAATGAGAACTCCAGGTGAAACTCCGCTTTCCCTTTTGAAATATTGTTAAGACAAATACTGGTTAACTGAATGCATGATGTTTTTTTTAAGTCCCTGTCCATCTTGTCAAAATATTTGAAAACCATTTCCCTCAGTTTATAGTAATTCTCTTTTTTTTCATGATCAGTATTTGAAAGATAATAATAGTAATTCATCACGATCGGTAATGATCGCTGTTCATCTTCTGAATTAACAAAATTGATAAGCTTTCCAATGTCTAAATATTGGATGGTTTTTGATATTGGATTTTCTTCAAAAGGGGAATCAAATGAGAACTTATTCGCATTAAGTATTCTTTGATTGGCCAGTAAATTACTAAGAAAAAAACGAAGTGATGAAATGTAACTCTTGCATGTATACTCAATTATTTTTGCATCCATATCATAATTAATCGAATGATACAGCATTGAATCGTATAATTCATAAGTTGAAAAGTAGTCTGCGCTTATTTCTTTGACCATGTCTTCTGTCTCTATTGTTCTTATCAGGCTATCGGCTTCATTCCTCAGATTTCTACTGCTAAGTTCCTTAATTAAGAGAGCATCTTTCAAACTATTCATTTCTTTTATCTTTTCATGCACAATAAAATCCTTTGCAAGACTATAAACGCCGGAGGCGATCATATTAATTACGTTTTCCTTATATGCTTTATTGGGGTAAAGTGCTTTGTATAGGTTTTCCTTTTCAAGCCTTTTTGCGCTATATGCTGGATGATTGAGTTTTAGCAGCTTTAAAAACGGAACATAGTTTCGGCCCTTGTTGAAGTAAGATGAAGACGCGAATTTCTCAAACTCTTTCAATTCTTCTATAGAAAAAGTTTTGAGCAGGCGGATAAGCTTGGAATCTTTCATCGAAATCCTGTTTAACTTGTTTAACGCAATAATAGCGATTATTGAGCAAAAATACAATTTTTTAATATCTTAACATTAAATTTTCTGTTAAAAAATCATAAAATCTTTCTTTGCTGTGCACGGTATCTGTGTAGTAAATTCGCAGTGTTGCACAATTGCATGCACGCGGAATTAAAACTTAAGTTCAAAAAAAAACATAAAAACTAAATTAAGGAAAAAATGAAAAAATTGATAGTTTCAATTTTATTTACTCTTTTTGCAGCCATACAGATTTATTCTCAACCATCATTGGAACGCTTGGACGCTATTGATCATGGTACAGGTACTTATGAATGGTTCAGAGATATTTATGTTGATGCAAATGGCTTTACATATGTAACTGGCGAAACCGATTCATCCAATGCTGTAAGCGGGCTAAATATTATCACGATAAAGTATAACCCAGATTTTACCAAAGCATGGGTTAAACATTTTGATTTTGCGAACATGGGAGATAGGTGTGACCTGATAAGAGTAGACGCCGCCGGAAATGTATACGTAATAGGCTGGGTAGGTGTAACCTCTTCCAATTCTGATATTATAGTTATAAAATATAGACCAAATGGTATTCTGGAGTGGAGTCAAAGATTGATAGCTGCCGGATACAGTGGCTTAAGAGCAGATTACCCTACAGATGCTGTTATACAAGGCGGATTTCTATACGTTATTGGAGCAGCTACTGAAAATACAACCACTTATACTGATGGTGTTTTATTTAAAGTATCAGCAACAGGTACATACAGTTCTGTTACACTGGGTACAACAGGTATATCAGAAAAATTTGAAGGTATAGCAATGGATCCTGCTGATAATGTTTACGTTACGGGTTCAGGTAACAATTATCTAAGGGGTTTAGCGGCTAAATATAACAGTTCTTTAAGATTGTTATGGTCAAAAGAAATAATAGATACAACTCGAAGAAGAACGGCTTTGTTCAATATAATCTTAAACTCCGCAGGCGGTGTTATTATAAACGGTGTAGCTACAGGAACAGGCTATATTAGTATTACAAATTTAATGATGTTGAACCCGGCTACAGGTGCTTTAATGGGGTATAAAAGATTTAATTGCCCGGCAACCCCTTATGTCCTTAAATTAATTAAGGATAATGCCGGCAATATCATTTATTCAGGATATGTTGATGCGGGCGGAAGCTCTCAGAGAGGATTAATTGTTAAGTATAATTCTTCAGGTGTGTTCCAATGGTCAAAAGTCTTGGATACGCTAAGAATGGTTTCTGATATTGAAAGTGATTCCTATGGAAATATTTACCCGGTTGCCAGATACGGATTGGGAAATAAATATTTCGCAAAATATGATGCAAGCGGTAACTTTAAATGGTACGGGTCCTTTAGATATGCTGATGGTGTACGAAGCTTTTTTAAAGGTGGTAAACTTTATATTGCAGGCAGTGTTAACCGGGTTACAGGAAATAGTGTTATGTTTGTTGCAAGATATGCTCTTCCATCCGGTGAAATAATACCAACGGGCGAAATCATTGATGAATCAAATTCTTTCAGACTTGAAGAAAATTATCCCAATCCGTTTAATCCCTCAACTACGATCAGATTTTCGGTTCCTTTCGACGGTATGACAACTTTAAAAGTTTATGATATTGCAGGCAGAGAAGTTGCTTCTCTTATTGAAAGCAATATGGAAGCCGGAATGCATGAAGTAGTCTTTAATGCATCAAATCTTTCCAGCGGTGTTTATGTGTATAAATTATCCAGCGGAAGCTATACAGACGTAAAAAAAATGATTTTAGTTAAATAGATCTGCAATACTTATAAATCGGGTTGTGAAATATTTTATAGCTGCCGGGAAACATGTCCCGGCAGTTATTTAATTAGATGTTTCGAGCTCATCAATCTTTTCGAGAAGCCACGATTTGTTGTTTAACTGATTCATTTTTTCTGTTTTATGCTTCAATTTAGATACTTCATTTTTAGATTTCCCCTTTTGAATAATTTTTACCAGACCTTCTGTTACTTTTATAAAGCCGGAATGTGAGGATGAGTAATCTTCATCCTGAAGAGAAGAATTTTTTATAAGATGTTTATATGAATCTATAATCGAAAGAAGCGATTCAAATGACTTCGTTTCATAATATATTCTTGCCATAAGGTTTTTCGTATCTATCTTGTAAATCACCTGCTTCTGTTCAATCTTGGCGGCGTGGTCTAATGCCTTTTCAAAATTACTTTTTGAAAATTCTATACAGGCAAGCCCGTATTGATGCTGATGCTCTTTGAACTGCGGGTCAATTCTGCCTATGTAATTTTTCAAAAACTCTTCCGCCCAGTTAATTTTTTTTAAATACAAACTCGTTACAATTATTGCCTTGAATAATCTTTTATCAAAATAATGTTCCCTGTCATCTATATAATATTCCTTGTTTCTGATAATAACTGAGTATATCTGTTCGAACTCATAATGGAATTCTGATTTGCCTAAGGTAATATTTCTCAGGCAGATGTTGGTCAGCAGCGATTTAAAACGGACTTGCATGCTTTTATCAAGTTTACTGCTGTACTTATTAAACAATGCTTTTATTTTATTGAAATATTCATAATTATCTTCTGAAGAATTTGCCATAAAACTATAATAAGCAACCAGGAACTGAACAGCATCAATTTCGTCTGTTTCTGTAAGTTCTTTTATAATTCTATCAGTATCTATAGCATGCATTACTTTATCTATTAAATTATTTTTATAATCCGGACCTAAAAAGTTTCTGTTAATAAACAGGTAGTTCCTTATTATATATGCCTGGTTTAAAAAATGATAAGCTGTTACTATGAATGTTTTTACAAGGTATTCGCTTTCCTTGACCCTGTCATCATTTCTTATGTAATGATTGAGAATCTCTTCTTTCATAAACTGTCTGTCATAATAATCATATGCGCCGAGTTTGTTCTCGGAGTAATTCTTATCAGAACGCTTAATGATACTTTCTACCTCGGCATTCATATTTTTAATGCTTAATTCTCTTATCATCAGGGGAGTTTTGTCATAATTATTCCTGAAGCTTTCATAAACTAAAAAATCTTCGCACAAACCTTTCAAGCCGGAAGAGATTGTATTAATTACAAATTCCTTAAAAGGTTTTCCGGAGTAAATTTTTTTATATAGATATTTCTTTGTGAGTTTCTCTGAATCAATCGAAGGAAAAAACTTTTTTAATTCCTTTATGAGAGGGATATAATTCCTGCCTTTATTGAAATATGGAGATGCGGCAAACTTCTCAAACTCCTTCCATTCCTCTTTCGAAAAAGTACCAAGCAGTCGTATTAATTTGGAATCTTTCATTGAAATTCTGTTTAGTGGTTTGTGCTCAAAAATAGAGAATTTTGCATGAAAATACAATTTTTTATTATATGACTCTCTATTTTCTGTTTAAAATCAGGAAAAACTTTCTTTGCTGTGCACGGCTTGTATTAAGTATCTTCGCACTGTTGCACAATAACGTGCACAAGAATTATAAATGAACTGATTATAATGCTCGAAGAAAATAATGAGTCAGGAAAAACAGAATTGCGTACTTCAAAAGGTTACCGGTTAAAGGTATCAACACACAGCCTGATAAAAAGCCTGCAGGAACTTACTAAATATGATGCAGATACTGTGATAACCGAATCGTGCCTACTTATGTATAAAAAGATATTAGCAGAAAAAGAAAGTAAAACAAAAACAAACATAATCACATAAGGAGGAAATATGAGAAATTTTTTAAAGAAACAGAAAATATTAACTATCGGAATACCAATTCTAGTTGGTATTTTAACGGCTGTATTAATCCTGCTTTCACAAGAGAAGGAAGCAAAATTTAAAACGTATGATGCAGAAGGCAATGAGATAGAAATTTCAGAGGAACAGCACCGTAACAGAATAAAAAAGCAAAAATCAAGTGAAGTTAAAGGTAAGATGGTTCATCTTGCGCCGGGCTATGAAGAGTTTATGAAAAGCTACACCCAGGAAAAAATGATTCAGAAAATGAATGAGCATTTAGGCATGCATTCAGAAAACGATTTCGGTGATATGCCCGTTAACAACTGGATCTTTAAAGGACCTTACTCAGCCGATTCCAGAACATGGCCGGGTATGAAAATTTGCGGGAGAATTAGGGATCTTGAAATAGAAGGTGTGCCAAGTCTCAGGGCAGCCAGTGCCACCGGGGGTGTTTTTAGCAGCGTATTAATCTTTCCGTTTCCATTAAACGATAATATTACAACACTCAGCATCGGTTCGTTTGCTACAAATCCAACTGACTCGGCGAAAATTTTGATTGGAACTGGCGAGCCGGAATATTATCCGGGTAACGGGATGTGGAGAACAACTAATGCCGGACAAACCTGGATACAGGTTGCATCAATTCCAAATAGCGGACAATTCAGAGAAATAAAGTTTCAGCCGGGTAACAGCAGCATTGTACATGCTGCATGCAGCAACGGGTACTACAAGTCTGTTGATGGCGGGGTTACATGGATACAAAAGGTTACGGGTAATATTACAAGTCTTGATATACCAACTTCTTCTTCAAACATAATTTTTTTAACAAAAAGAAACGACGGCGTATATAAATCAACCAATACCGGCGAAAATTTTACAAGACAAAACAATTATCCGTTAACAGGCAGTAATTTTAAAACAGCCAGTGTTTCTATTGCTTATTCAAACATCAACTATATATATGTATCAGCTTCAGGTGATGACGGGATGACAAAGGGTCAGCATCGTTCAACGGATGGAGGCGTAACATGGCAGGATAAAACATGGAGAGTAAGCGGAAACATTGTGCAGATCCATGGTACTAACGGCCAGGGTGATAGGAATAATTGCATTGGTGTTTCGCCCACAAATCAAAATCTTGTAGTGGTGGGAGGAGTTGACGGAATCAGAACGACAGATGGAGGTTCAACGTGGGCTTTTATTCCGCTGAATATTGGTACCGTTCATGATGATTTTTGCGTAATAAAATGGCACAGTAACGGTTCTTCAGTTTATATAGGAACAGACGGAGGTATTTCGCACTCTGTTAACAGTGGAGCAACTTTCAGTACCGTTACAAGTATTTTCCCGGCTATGCAGTTTTGGGGTATAGATGCAGCAGCTAACAGTTCAGGTTTTGTAATTACCGGCGGAACACAGGATAACTCAATTGTAAATTCATCTAATAACGGTACTTCGTGGTTTGTTTCTTCAGTTTGGGACGCAAGTCATACAACAATAGATAAAAATAATCCCGCTGTACAAATGTCGACACTTTTTGCAACTTTCGCCCATTCTGTATTCAGAACAACTAATTACGGTTCAAGCTGGTCTGATGTCACTGTTCCGTTTTCAAGCATTTATGGAGGAATGATCAGAAATGATATGGTAAGCCCCGTTTGGTATTATGTAAATCGCGGGAACCGGGTCTATGCATCAACTAATGTAGGTACAAGCTGGGCTCAGGTAGGCACTTCATTTCCGGATGCTTACGTTGCCAATATAAGTGTCGGTAGATATTCTGCACCATATGCACCGTTATATGCTATTTTGCCGAATACAACAACACGCGTTATGCTTTTTGACGGCTCAAACTGGGTACAAAGAAATTCCGGTCTGCCAACAGCCAATATGAGTGTTATGGGTCAGCATCCAACAAACAATAATATTGCGTTGATTTCAACAGCTTACGAAAGTTATCCGGGTCAAAAAATATATAAAACCACAAATAAAGGAATCAGTTGGACCAACATATCCGGAAATTTTCCAAATTTCAATATTACTTCACTTATTTTACACCCTACACTGAACAATGTTATGTTTGCAGGTACAACCTGGTGGGGTGTATATAAAACAACTGATGGCGGCACAAACTGGTTCAGGTGGATGAATGGTATGCCACAAAGCCAATGGGTTGAAGCATTAGCGTATGTTGACAGCAGTTTAATTAACGGTAAATTTTATGTGGTTGCAGGTACGCACGGAAGAGGCGCTTACGTAAGAGAGTCAGGCGGCGATGACCCGCTGACAGGCAATAACAACAATAATACAAACCTGCCAAAGGAGTATTCACTGAATCAAAATTATCCTAATCCATTCAATCCTTCAACAACTATCAGGTTTGATCTCCCGGTAAGCGATATTGTTACAATGCAGATATTTGATATCACGGGAAAGCTGGTGAAGGAGATATTGAACAATAAGCTGCATCAGGCCGGAAGACATTCACTTAAATTTGACGGGAACGGACTTTCAAGCGGAGCGTATTTTTACAGGATTACAACGCCGAAGTTTACAGATGTGAAAAAAATGATGCTGGTAAAGTAAACTTAAGTTAATCATGAATATTGAATTTCGGAAGGAAAAATAGTGAGATCGGGAGAAAAAGTGAATCATATGGATTCTGAAACAAAGCCTAATGAACTTTGCTGCTATTCAACTGCATTTATAAGGCAGGTGATTCTCACTTCTCTTCTGCTGATCATGGCTTTAGGGATGACCGGTAAACTGCGATCACAGGATCCATACGATAAAGATGCAATTACAACATCACTTAAAGATGCATACTTATCTGCAAGATGGGTTGAGAATTTTGAAAGATACATGAAGACATACTCGGAAATACGCTCTCTTAAACAGCTTTCCGATGGACTCTACAGGATCGAAGTAATATCTTATTGCCTGAAACCGGGGGTGCCGGTAAATAATTCAAGTACTTACAGCTATGTGCTTGGCCCCCTAAAGGGGAACAAAGCTGATCTCATAAAGGAAGTGATCAAACGCTCAATTAAGCACAAAGAAATTGAACAGAAGTATGTTCAAACACTGCTTTGGGGAATTCTTGCAGGTTTTGGATACTCTGACTATCCTGATGACTTTGCGAAAAGAATATCTGCACTGCTTCCTGATGAGGAAAAAAGCAGAAAGTCAAAAGTGAATATGAAGGATATACTTAATTTACCCATACCCAAAGAGGTAAAAGAACAAATGAATGTTGTATCGGATCTAAGAAGGCTCATCAGCGAGGGCATAAACAGGTATGACGATATTGAACGCATTTCAATGCCGCAAACTGATCCTGAAATAAGTAAAAATGATGTGAAGATAGATGAAAATTGCTGGACCTTAATGGATAACGGCTACTACGTAAGACCTAAGCCCGGCGGAAGCAAAACCAAGCTTGATATCTACAGGCCTGAACAAGTGAGCGTTACTTATGATGAAAAGGGGAGAGTGAAGACAATGAGCTCTCCGGTTGGAATACTTGAAATTGAGTATGATGATAATTCCGGCGCAGACATAATTACATATCCTTCTTCAAATTCATACAAGATAAACAGGATAAGCGGATTGAAGCTTGATGGCGAACCGATCGGCAAGCTGTGGAAAATGCTCTGGTATTCCCAAATGGATAGCCGAACAAGCCAAACGAGCCAGTACAAAAGAAAGGAAATTGGGATCGTTACAGACCCTCTGGAAGCTTCGATGGTTTACAGGGATGTTAAAATAAAGAACCACTTTGAGTATTTCAACAAGTTTAACAACAACATAAAACTCAGCAGTGAAGACGAAAAAGAACTTTATGAACTGAAACAACTGGAATACTGCATGAAGTTTGTTGCTGATAGTATGAGATTCCAGGTTAAAGAAGAATCCATTGAAAAAATAATCAGGATCGCAACCGATGCAGCCGTGGGAAAGTTCTCAGAAAAAGTCAAATCAGCCAGTCCTAAAGGAGGCTCTCAAAGCGATGGCGGATTCGGCTTTGGGTTTAATGTTGCAATCCCCGGCAATAATGCACAAAGGATAGGTGTTACCGGGCAAGGTTCAGAAGAAGGAAATGACCCTGAACCGCCACCAATTACAATTAATGAAGACCCTTCAACTCCTACGGGCAGAGATACAACAAGAGACCCGGTAGATTGCAGGATCGATCTCAAGCAGGTAGATATGAATCTGCTCCCTGGACCGAATCAGCTGTTCATGGCATGGTTTGAAATAGAGTGCAACAGGCCAATACAGGAAATACAATGGAGACTCTTTAGTGTCAGCAAAGAAAACGGCAGATACTGTAATGACAAAGAACCTGCATTTTATAAAACAGAACCTGATCCCGATCTTTCAATTGATCCACTTGAAAATGATCAGTATGATATTGTCATTGATGAAACCGGCGCAACAGCAACCGGTCAGAGGAATGCACCTCATATGGTATTTGTTAAGGCGCACGATTACGGAGCATTCGGGAAATTATCACTCTCAGTTAAAGTTGACGGTGTTTATTATGATGCAATATGTGAGGGCTGGGAAAATAACTTCATCAATATACCGTATGATTTGAATGATAACAAAATAGCCGACAAGTGGGAGATGGAAAATGGTGTTTCAATGACTTTTGCCGATACCGACGCCGAATCTACTTCTCCCCTGCACGAAACATATGGCGATGGCATGACAGTTTATGATGAATACAGAGGCTTCTATTTGTTTGGAGCAGAAGGATTCAACTATCACAAAAGAATGGATCCCCTGAAAAAAGAAATGTTTATAATTGATCCGGATCTCATTGTCCCTCTTATTGCCTGGAAGAGACTTACTCAGATCGAAGTGTACAGATTAACGCCTGAGCTTGTTTATGGGGATCTTGCAGGAAGCGATATCCTTCAGTACAAATGGGTCAATTTCGGCAGCGGCTTTTCAGCAGGGAGCAAATATTGTCTGAAGGTTGAAAATGTTGTTGGACTTGATGATCCTTATGGTCGATACCCGGACCATCATGTTTTCGGGTATTGCACTGAAGAAATACCAAAGAGAGTTGAAAGAACTGTGATTTTCCCTGATAGAGTTGCCAAGTATATGCGCGAAACCTATAATTCATTGGCATTGATCCTCAGTGAATCCGGAGAGAGTGAAACAATTACCATAAGAGGCCGCGCATGGGATAGAGATTTCGTTCAGAAAACTGTTGACTGGCTGAGAAATGAATCTTCATTTGATTACTTTCACCGGTTCTTTATGGATCAGGTTGTTATTCACGAAATGGGCCATGGCTGCTCTATCTCTCATCACAGCGCAGGTACAGGAACCGGTGATGCCCATTGTGTTATGCGGTATTTTTATGATATGGAGTATGCTGAATCATTTCTCTTTATGTTCAGCGGAGTTGCCGGAAGCCTGCTTCATGACGAATTAAGCAGTGAAGAACTAATGTATGTATTCACCCGCGCGCCGTATGTTTTTTGCAGCTCTCCCGATAATTGCTTCGGGCAGATAAATATTAATGACAGAACACCATAATTTAATCTAAATCTTTTGAACATGAAAAACTTTCTTATATTTACTTTTTTAGTTTTATTATTTGCATATTCAGTTTTTGCACAGGCACTTAGCGATAGCCTTTATGTTGAATACCGCCAAGAAACAGCCGGAGATAAGATTGACACCATTAAACTTTACAAAAAAGGCAGTATGATAAAGTTATATCGCTCAGGCAAACACGGTGACTTTATGACTTTGATCAATTACAGCGCTAATGAGTATTGCGATTTTGGAATTGATAATGGCGTTACAGGAAACCGGTACGGAAAAATAAATTATGATATCATCTGCTCAATGTGGAAGGTAATTTTTAACGGTATGACTCCCTTAATTAAACAATATGTAAAACTGCCGGATAAACAGGTGATCCTTGGTAAAGAATGCGAAGTCTACGACTCCGGGAAACTTTCATTTATGAATTCAACAATGCAATACTATTTTTACGGAGTGCTGATGATGAAAATGGAAAAACCCGGCAATGTTATTGAAGCTATTGTTTATGATGAAAACCCCGTTTTTAGTGAAAATGAATTCGGCATCCCTGAAAATGTACAGTGGCTGTATGATTATAGGAAAAAGTAATCAATGAAACTGCCACCATAGGCGCTTTTTCTAATCACGATGATATTGGGCGGCTAAATGCCGCCTTTTTTATCTGTTTTATCCAAAATTCCATTATTTGCCATTGAATTCTTCCTTGACTTATTTAAATAAATCACGTTATTTGTATATATAGAAAGGGAATTATAGAGAAAATTCTTCTGTTTAATCATTTATCACAACCAAAACATACTCTAAAATAATGCAAAAATCCAAATTTTCATCCTTATTGGCAGGCAGAAGAACTGTATTTTCTCTTTTGTTACTACTTTCAACCCTGAGTGTATTTTCACAAGGTACAGGCAACAAATACGCAGGTGAATTCCTCGCTATCGGAGTTGGCGGAAGGCCGCTCGGTATGGGGGGAGCCTTTGTCTCTCTTGTTAACGATGTTACTGCCGGATACTGGAATCCGGGCGCGCTGGCAAGAATGAACTATCCGCAATTTTCACTCATGCATGATGAACGCTTCGGTAACCTTGTCAATTATGATTACGGCGCAGTTGCTATTCCGTGGGGTACTAACTCATCACTTGGCCTGAGCGTTATAAGGCTTGGAGTTGATGATGTACCAAATACTAAGAACGCATGGCTCGATCTAAACAATAACGGCTACTTTGATAACGGCGATAGGCTTGATTACAGCCAGATAAGTTTCTTCAATGCTGCTGACTGGGCATTCATCGCTACTTATTCAAAAAGCCTGAACGAAAGACTCTCATACGGCGTTAACTTAAAAGTAATTTCAAGAAGCATAGATAACGGTTCCGCATGGGGCATTGGCTTTGATGTCGGGGCGATTTACAATGTTACCCCAAAGTTCCGTGTTGGCGCAAACCTGATGGATGTTACCACAACTTTGCTTGCATGGAATACCGGCAGAAAAGAGCTCATCACTCCAACTGCTAAGATTGGCGGTTCATATGACATTCCTTTCTTTAAAACCGGCAGAATTACACCGGCTGTTGATTTTGATGTTAGATTTGAAAACAGAAAATTTGCTTCGCTTGCTCATGTTGGGCCGGTTAGTTTTGATATGCATGCAGGACTTGAATACGGATTCAAAGACCTGTTCGCCTTAAGGGTTGGTTATAATGATGTTAAGCAGCTTACATTCGGCGCTGGCGTTAAGCTTCCAAAACTCAATCTCGATTACTCATTCGCAAAGTTTGACGGCAATGACCAGCTTGGCAATACTCACAGAATATCGGTCATGTTCACGCTTGAAGATGAGAAGTTTAAGCGCAAAGGCAATTAGATTCTGTAGGTCAAAGGCATGCCTTTGACTGATGTTTCATAAAGTTTTTCGGAAGTTTCTATTCGTGGCACGATTATCTTCTGAAAAAGTAATATTATTTAGTTCATAGAATTTTTCATATTCGTCCCGTAATTTGCGGGACGTTTTTATTTGTATAGTTTATATTAAAACTTGAAGATAGAAAGATACCAAAAAGTCATATATATTATTATACTGCTGATCGCTGTCATTTGGTGCGCCGGAATACTTGTAGCGCCTTTATGGGCTGGCGCAGACGGAATAAAAGGCAGCATTTCGGATGGTATCTATTCTTTCTATTCTAGCTCATGCCACCAACTGGAGAGCCGCTCTCATTTTTTGGGTGAACATAAATTCGGCGTATGCTCAAGATGCACTGCGATCTATTTCGGATTTCTGCTTGGCGTTATTGCATATCCGTTTGTAAGAAAGCTAAGCCATATTGATCTTCCCTCATTATTCTATTTGTTTATCCCTGTAGCTTTAATGCTTCTTGATGTAGCTTTAGATCTTGCAGATGTACAGAAGAATTCATTTATTACAAGAGAGATCACCGGCGGAATAATCGGCGTAATTCTTCCGTTCTTCATTATTCCGGGTATCATCAGAGTTTTTTATGAATACTTTTTGCCGCCAAATGTTATTCCGAAGAAATAATTTTTTTTGTCATTCCCGCGAAAGCGGGAATCCATTCCAAATAAGATTTTCTAACATAATAAACCACCATGCAGCAGCCAAGTAAATTCACACCTGTTTTAATAAGCTCAGTAGTAATGCTGATAATGTCACTGTTCCCGTTCCTGAATCTGATAAACCTGATCTGCTGCGCGGGCATAATACTGGGCGGAGCGGCAGGAACATTTTACTATGCTAAACAGCTTGAAAAAAACGGCCAGCTTATTCAGAATAAAGACGGCATTATGATAGGACTGCTTTCGGGAATTATTTCAGCCATCCTGTACGTAATATTATCAACTCTTATCATTATGGTATCTAAGCAGAATCCGGTTGAGCTTGTTTACAAAATGACACAGGAATATGGCTTCAGCATCCCGCCTGAAAGCGAAAAGATGCTCCAAACGGTTTTTGATGAATACAACCGCCAGGGCTTCAGCTTTATTATGATAGGCATTGAAATGCTCTCGCGTATTGTTTCTCACTGCATATTCGGGCCGCTTGGTGGAGTGCTTGCCGCAGGTTTGTACTTAAAACGCCGCAATGCTGCAAAGTAATAAATACTTTGTTGTTGAACCTGCATCGCCAAGCTCAGCGCGAAACACTATTTGGCTTCTTGTTGTAATTGCTGCTGTTGGACTCATAAATGTTTACCTCAATCCCCTTGAACATTTCTTTACTGATGTACTACATATACCAAGTGTTAACGGCTGTCCGCTATATACTCTTTCCGGAGTGCCATGCCCTATGTGCGGAATGGGAAGAGTCTTTTCTTGCATGACTGACTTCTACATTGCAGAGTCTTTCTACTACAATCCGCTTGGACTAGTTTTTTATTTGATATTCGGATTTGTTTACATCTTCATATTCTTTCTAAGCCTCCGCAGAAAAAAAATTGTATTGAAACCTGCCGGCGTTAAGTTATGGTATATCCCTGTTATCTTTTTGATCATCATGTGGGTGCTGAATATTCTGTTTGGCCATCATCATAACTGAAAGATAAGCCAGAATCAGAATCAAAAGCATAACCGCGAAGACGCCAAGCCGCAAAGAGAAACAAAATCAATGAAACATCACAACGGAGGAAATTGATAGTAATTTGCCTAACCAATATGTTACTAACCCCGCCATTTATGGCGGGGGTTTGAAATGCGACCCCACTCCGGGGCTTTAGCCCCTGAACACAAAAGCAAAAGTAAAACAAAAAAACGCCACTAAGGCACAAAGGCACAAAAAAAATCAAAAGCCTTTACCGCTAAGACGCTAAGCCGCAAAGAAAAGCAAAAACTACTTTGAATGTGCTTCTTAGCTTTTCCCCCCTTTGCCTCTGAAAAGGGGGGAATCTTATTTTCATTTTTCGTGAAACCACAATTGAAAACAAGTTTATTTCCAACGTAATTCAAAAATGGGGGTTTAGCTTCAAAAAGCAAAATCAAATGCCCCACCATGTCCGACAGCCGCCGGACTTTCCCTCCCCAAAGGAGAGGGAGAAAATCAAGAAACGAATTGCAAGATAGTCCGGCAGTATCGGCTATTTTTTTTAATGTGACGGACAGGTTTTTGATGATTACGGCGGATTTTCGATGTCAGTCCAGAACAAAAAGCGCAATCCGGCACGTTTTCTTCTGCCTCATTTGCGAAACTGCGTTTCGCACTCCGATCAGGCGATCGGTGTTACAATTAAGATCTACGAGTGGGAATTCCCACTTGAAGAACGTTTTTTTTTCGTTTGAGACGTAGGAATGCCGATTGCAGCGCGGAATCGGCAAAAGTCTCAATCGCAGTTTTTTTCTCATTCGAGAATATCCACCCTTTCTGTTATATGCCTTGTGCATGTTTATTAATATAATATATGGCATTGGCATATGCAAGTCAAATTGCTATCCTTTTTTTGTCATCCCTGTCCCGCTGCAGGCAGGCTCGAAAAAGGGGATACAGACTAAATATCTTACCGTATAGTCCATTTTCGCCTGTGAAGTAAATCTATTTTCTTTATGCGAATTGTGTTATTGTTCTTTTTGTCTTGACACAAAAAGAACCAAAAAAGTCAAGGCTGATGAAAATTGCCTGAAATTATCTTCGCCTAACAGGAAAATAACTCGAGGCTGTCTCAAAAGTTCTATTTTTCAGTGGCACAGACATTCTTGCTTGTGATTATTAATCATAAATGTTGTTTTCGGACGATATTTATATAATGCAAGTGAATTTCGATATATTGAGGGTAACCTAAAAAGGACTATTAAACCTGATGGCCAGGAGGAGAAGTATTATTACTACCCAATAGTTGGTATTGATACAACATTTGGCGAGGGACCAATAAACGGGGCGCCTGCACCAAAGGTTTTCTTCAAAGTAAAATACAATGACGGCAATGAATATGTACGCTGGGAAACATTTATGGATGAAGTATTTCCTACAAGAATTGACAGTTATAAGCGGATTAGCGAAAACACCCTTGACACAATTAAAAAAGTATATATGGCTTACACTTCATTAGGTCAGCCTTTAATGATGGTGGATCAAAACGGTTACCTTACAGAATTTAATTATGACGGTACCTACAGAAGGATAAGATCTATTACTTTGCCGGGAGATTTTACATACATTCCTCCATATGACTCAACAATATTTATTCACGATACAATTTATGATTATACCGTCACTATTCCAAGCAGTGGGTGGGGTAAAGTAACTCCTTCGTCAGGAAACGAGTTGTTTGTAGGTATGAATGCTCAGAAGATAAATGATTGTCAAATTTTTGAAATGAATGAAAACAGTTTGTACCCTTCATCAAGTTATTATCCCTTTATCAAGTTTAATTACATGGAACTTAAAAACTTTGTCTCAATTGATACAGCATTTCTAAGAATTGATCCTGCAAGCTATACGCTTGATATTAATAACATAAGAATGGATACTTCTGATTTTTCTGCAAACTTTAAATATGTTTATCAAACAACCTCTTTAATACCAACTAGCTGTGGAAGTAATAGTGGAATGCCCTCGAAAAAATGGACAAAAAATTAAGAGTGATTGTTTAAGTTTTCAAATTGCACAGGAGAGAGATAGTTCAGTTTAGAATGTCTCCTGTACCGGTTATAAAATATTTCTATATATTCAAAAATCTGCTGCT
>JAIOIK010000154.1 GCA_019912545.1 Ignavibacteria bacterium
GTTGAAAGCTCTTCAAGTTTAGGCGCCTGGCGGTGAATAGGAAGCCTTAGCTTTGTTTTGAGCGGCTCAAGTCCGTCAATAGTATCGCCGGTTACATTCATTAATCTGCCAAGCACTTCGGGTCCAACCGGAATTGTAATAGGAGCGCCGGTATCTGAAACGTTCATCCCCCTAACGAGTCCGTCTGTTGTATCCATAGCTACTGCGCGTACCCTGTTTTCGCCAAGGTGCTGCTGTACTTCAGCAATTAAAACATCTTCAATGCCATCTGTATTTTTGCGTGGTATTTGTAAGGCTGAATAAATTTCCGGAAGCCTGCCGCCTGAAAAATCTATATCCAATACAACACCAATTATCTGTACAATTTTACCTGAATTCTGTTGAGTCTCTGCCATTTATGCTTAAATCTTTATATTTTGTAGTTTTAGAATAAATTTAAACACAAATATAGGGAAAAATTAGCTAAGTTGAAAGTTAGATTTCACAGATTTCTAAGATTTATCAGACTCGCAAGATTCACCAGATTTGTCAAATTTATCGAATTTTTCAAGTTTGTTTGGATCAATACACCATAAATATCTTGTCTTTGTAGCACCATGCCCTGTTTTCTTCTTTTTCTGCGAAAATTACGACAGGATGTCCGGTATCATCAAAGTGCTTTGAGGCATGTTTGTTCAATGAGCTATCACAGCATAGAGTCTTTCCGCATGTCTGACATGTCCTGAGGTGAACCCATCTATCACCCTTTCTGACGCATTCTTCGCATTCGTATGAATCCGGCTGTTTTATGTTCACAGCATCAAAATGTTCGCAATTGTTAGGCATGAATTATTTAGTTTAAGTTTAGATTTGTAATCATTTCGCTGCAATTCTCATGAGTTAACACGAATGAATTGTTTGCAGCATTAGGGTTTAATATAACACTACTTAATATGCAATAATTGAAAATTACTTAAGGGTCACAGATAAAGGCTTTGAGTGCTGAAAATGGCTGAACCTTAAAATTGAGAAACCAATTACATTGCCATCCTTATCAATTTTCTCCATAAGCTCGTCATGTTCAGTTTCCTTAAAATAGCCCTCCTTCAGTTCAAAAAGGACTTCCATATAATCTCCTTCTTTGTCGTAATATATTTTTATTTCTTTTCCCATATTAATTGCCCTTTCTTAACGCTATCTGTAAAATAAGCAGTAATCACAAAATAGTCGTTTTTATTGTTTTTAACAAGTACACACATATGCTTTTTTGTAACAGGAGTTTTCTCAAATAATTTATAAAACAGTTCAACTGAATTATCAGTAATTGACAAAATGATCCTGTCAGGGGTCAGCAAAGTTTCCTTAATCTTGTCAAATTGTTCAAACAATTCCGGATGGTCCTCTTTTATATGAGTCATCCTTTCATCTGTAAACCTGATTTGTTTTTCTCTAAGATCTTCAAAGATTATCATATTAATACTGGTTATTTAAGATTATAAAAAAACGATATGCTCCGAGGGAGCCCCTTTCGGGGCTGGACTATCCGGCAGTTTAAGCCGTTTTATTTTATGTGTCAGACAGAAATATTTTGATTATGAAATAAAAACGCAATCAGTACAGTACAAATAGCAGAATCCAGCACGAAAAAATGAAGTTGAAAGTATATCAAATGAAAAAGCAAAATCAAAATCATTCACCGCCAAGACCGCTAAGCCGCAAAGAAAAGCAAAATTTTTTTTGTAGGTCAAAGGTAAGCTTTGACTGCTTTTGTGTAGCCCCGCCCTAAAGAGGCTGTCTCAAAACCAGTGGGACAGACATTCCTGTCTGTCGAAAACAACATTTATGATTAATAATCACAAGCAAGAATGTCTGTGCCACTGAAAAATGGAACTTTTGAGACAGCCTCTTTAGGGCGGGGGTTTAAGAATTAATAAAATTCGGGGCTTTAGCCCCTGAACAAAAACATACCTAAAAAAAGGAATTAGCGGCTAAAGCCTTTTTTTTATCCTTATTTATTCCACGACCTAAAGCTTCCCGCCTTGCGGGACAGGCGTGGCTATAAAGATAAGAAGCAAAACGATATGCTGGATTATCCGGCAGTTTAGGCCGTTTTATTTTATGTGCAAGACTAAAATTTTTTGATTATGAAATAAAAACGCAATCAGTCCGGTACATATGGCAGAATCCGGCACGAAAAAATGATGTTGAAAGTATATCAATGAAAAAGCAAA
>JAIOIK010000155.1 GCA_019912545.1 Ignavibacteria bacterium
TGACCATTCAATTCCTACATAATTTTGATATTTTGTCGTATCTTCGTGTATCATTTGGGGCTCCTTTCTTCTTTTTAATGTGTGAAAATTAATTTAACTTAATTTTCTGAAGATTGGGAGCCCTTTGTTAATTTACCGACAGAAGAAAAAACCCTGAATTTCCGCTTTCGCTCAGGATGACATAACAAAAACCCCGAATTTCTTCGGGGTTTGAATGAACATCGTAATTGATAATCCGCCTGCCTGCTGCAGGCAGGTAATTCCTAATTAGAATTAATACATTCCGCCCATATCACCGTAGCCGCCGCCCGGAGGCATCATCGGAGCTGCTTTTTCCTTCTCAGGTTTTTCGCAGATAACAGCCTCGGTGGTGAGGAGCATTGAAGCAACTGAAGCAGCATTTTCAAGTGCTACCCTGGTTACTTTTGTCGGATCCAGTACACCTGCTTTTATCAGGCTCTGATATTCTTCTGTCAATGCATTGAATCCATAGTCATCTTTATTTTTCTTGATCTCATTGATAACAACTGAAGCCTCGATACCGGCATTTTCAACGATCTGCCTTAAAGGAGATTCAATTGCTTTCCTTATGATCTCAATACCGATTTTTTGGTCATCATTATCGCCTTTAAGCTTATCGAGAACGTTTGCAACTCTGATAAGAGCTACTCCGCCGCCCGGAACGATACCTTCTTCAACGGCTGCGCGGGTTGCATGCAATGCGTCTTCGACTCTTGCTTTCTTTTCTTTCATTTCAACTTCGCTTGCAGCGCCGATCTTCAACACGGCTACCCCGCCTGAGAGCTTTGCAAGCCTTTCCTGGAGTTTTTCCTTGTCATAATCGCTTGTTGTCTTTTCGATCTGTGCTTTTATCTCGTTAATACGTTTCTTAATGTCTTCTTTCTTTCCTGCGCCTTCAACAATTGTGGTGTTATCTTTATCAATAACAACTTTCTTAGCTGTTCCAAGATAGGTGACAGTAGCGTTTTCAAGTTTGTATCCTTTTTCTTCGCTGATAACTGTTCCGTTTGTCAAGACTGCGATATCTTCAAGCATAGCTTTTCTTCTATCGCCAAAGCCCGGAGCTTTTACTGCTGCGATCTTTAAGGTGCCTCTTAACTTGTTAACAACAAGTGTTGCAAGCGCTTCGCCTTCAAGATCTTCAGCGATTATAAGCATTGTTCTGCCTGCCTGCGCAACTTTTTCAAGTATCGGCAGCAAGTCTTTCATGGTTGAAATTTTCTTGTCATAGATCAAAATGTATGGATCTTCGAGTACTGATTCCATTGTATCAGCATCAGTTACAAAGTAAGGTGAAAGGTAGCCTCTATCAAACTGCATACCTTCAACAATATCAACAGTTGTATCGGTTCCTTTGGCTTCTTCAACTGTGATGACGCCATCTGTACCGACTTTCATCATAGCATCAGCAATTAATTCACCGATCTGTTTATCATTGTTTGCAGATATTGAACCAACCTGTGCGATTTCCACTTTGCTTGTCTTATCAATGTTCTTGCTTAATTTAGCAAGTCCATCAACTATTTTGCCAACAGCAAGATCAATACCGCGCTTTAAATCCATTGGATTTGCGCCGGCTGTAACGTTCTTAACGCCTTCTGCATAAATTGCCTGAGCAAGCACGGTTGCAGTTGTTGTACCGTCACCGGCAACATCGCTGGTTTTGGATGCAACTTCTTTTACCATCTGAGCGCCCATATTTTCAATGGGATCTTCAAGCTCTATCTCTTTTGCAACTGTAACACCATCTTTTGTAACTGTAGGTGTACCGAATTTCTTGTCTATTATTACGTTTCTGCCTTTAGGCCCAAGGGTGACCTTTACGGCATTTGCTAATTTATCGACACCTTTTTTTAAGGCACTTCTGGCCTCGGTATCGAAACTGATTATTTTTGACGCCATTTTTTTATATCTCCTTATTAATGTTCTTTTTTATTTTCCAATGATTGCGTAAACATCGCTCTCGCGCATGATCAGAAACTCTTCATCATTTAGCTTTACTTCTGTTCCGCTGTACTTGCCGTACAATACTTTATCGCCGACTTTTAAGTCCATTGCGATACGTTTTCCGTTGTCGTCAGCTTTACCTGCGCCAACAGCTACAACTTCGCCTTCCATAGGCTTTTCCTGCGCTGTATCTGGCAGAATTATTCCGCCTTTGGTTTTTTCCTCAGGAGCTTTGGGTTTTACAATAACCCTGTCGCCAAGTGGTTTTAAATTCATTTTCTAATCCTTCTAATTTATTGATTATTAATAATTTATATTTTATTGGGTTTATTAGCACTCTTTAGTATTGAGTGCTAAGATAATATAATTACTTGGCAATTTCAAGAGTTCCCCAAGTACCCTAATATCCACTTTTATTTTCAGAACAATTCCATGAATAATTCATTATATTTACAGTAACCTAAGAGGAGTTTACAGATGAAAATCCTTGTCATCACATTGCTCAGCTTCACGCTTACTGCCAATCTGACTAAAACGTATAGCTGGGATTCCACTGCTGCAAAATATATGCCGCTACAGGTGGGTAATGTTTGGGTATACAGGGGAACTACTGGAGGCTATATGCAATTCGGCAGGTCTTACCAAACATATGCAGTAACAGGAGTATTGGATACTCTTGGTAAAAAGTATTATGTTCTTAGTTTCCGGTCGATTATGATAAGTGGTACACTTTCATCGGGTGTAAATCAGTTCGGAAGTCCGATAAGAATTGATTCATCAACAATGAATGTTTATAGCTTTCGCCCATATTGCAACCGAAGTGAAATGTTGTGGGATAGCCTGAAGGCAAAGCAAAATGATTCTGCATATATTTGCCCGTCTGAATTCTTTTATGCTAATAGTTTATGTGTTGATACTTCAAATTATTATATATTCGGTAACAGCTACCCATCCAAGAGATTTATTGAATTTATGGGACCCGGTTACGGAACTGTATATGTAAAAGGTATTGGTATTGCTTACAGCAGTTACGGGTATCAAATGAATCAGAATTATGATACATTGATCGGATGTATCATAAATGGCGTGGTTTATGGGGATACCAGTATTGTTGTTGGCATCACTCAGATAAGTACTGAAGTTCCGAATCTTTTTTCTCTTTCCCAAAATTATCCTAACCCGTTCAATCCAACAACGAATATCGGATTTCGGATTGCGAATTTCGGATTAGTTCGCATTATAGTATACGATGCGCTTGGCAGAGAAATCCAGACACTAGTGGATCAGGAACTCACTCCCGGCACATATGAAGTCCGTTTCGACGGGAGTAATTTACCCAGCGGAGTGTATTATTATAAGCTGGCATTCCGTCAAGCCGGATCTTCGACTGGTTCATTTACTGAAACAAAAAGGATGGTGATTTTAAAATGAGAGAAATAATTTCAACGAAATTAATTGTACTATTGTTATTTGTCTTCTCAATGTCGTTCAATGCTTTCTCACAATTCATTGAATGTAATACCGGAGTGACTGTAAATTTGAATTGTGTCTCTTCTTTGAATGGTGGAAATCTTGCTTTTGCTTGCGGAGATAGCGGCACTGTGATCAAATCAACAACTGTAGGTTCTATATGGGTTAATGTCACCGGAAATGGAATTCCAAGTAATGCAAATCTATTTAACATTTTTGCGGTTGATAATAATGTTGTATTGACAGCTGGGAATATTGGTACTAATACTTATGTCTACAGAACTTCCAGCGGTGGATCAAATTGGTCACAGGTTTTTGTCCAGTCTAACGGAAGGATTAATGCTATGAATTTCAGAAATGTTTTAACTGGTATTATATGCGGCAATCCTGTTGCCGGAAGATGGTCTATGTGGAAGACTTCAAATGGAGGAATTAATTGGGATTCAACTGGTATGTTTTTGCCTCAATCCGGCGGTGAGACCGGATTCAACAATTCTCTATATGGCAAGAACATGAACATCAGGTTTGGTACTAACAATTCACGAATTTACTATTCAACTAATTATGGCCTTACCTGGATTATTCAATCAACTTCTCCTGAAGTAAATTCTACTGCAGTATGGTTTTATGCACACGATTCGACTTATGGTAATTTAGGCGGGGATTCATTACTCAAAACAACAAACAGTGGTTCCAACTGGGAATTTATACATCCTTCTGCAGGCTCAGGTAAGATTTCGGGTTTTACATGGGGAAATTTTTATGTAGAGAGTAGTTTTCCACCGTCGATTCAATGGTATGTAAGAAATGATAATAAAATTTATGTTTTTGGAGGTGGTAATATTGTACCTATTTACATTGCGCCATCTGGTGTATACAGATACTTGAGTGACCACTTTAATTTTGGTGAAACTGTTTATGCTGTTAGAAGCAATGGCGGAATTACCAAATTTAGCACATATATTGTTTCAGTACAGCAAATTTCAACAGAGATTCCTGAGAGATGGTTATTATCCCAAAACTATCCCAATCCTTTCAATCCAAATACGCATATCGGATTTCGGATCGCGGAATCCGGATTAGTTCGCGTAACTGTATTTGATGCGCTTGGCAAAGAAATACAGACTCTAGTTAATCAGGAACTGCAGCCCGGCACTTACGATGTTGATTTTAACGGTACAGATATGCCGAGCGGAGTGTATTATTATAAAATTGAAAGCGGTAGTTTTGCAGAAACAAAGAAAATGGTTCTGATAAAATAGTGACATTTGTCCCCTCAAAAAGTCAGTTTTAATAATTAAATTGACAACAAGGAGGGAACATGAATAATTATTTAGATCGTCAACAGCACAAAACCTCAGAGGGTGAGTTCA
>JAIOIK010000156.1 GCA_019912545.1 Ignavibacteria bacterium
TCCTGCCTCATCGTACCAATACTGCGACATGAATACATTATATCTAACAGGGTCTCCAATCCTGCCTCCGGTTTTAAAATCCCAGTGCCAGATAAAGGTTAGCAGGTTCCGCTCAACGAGTCGAGTCGTCGACCAGTCATAGCGCATATTGTAGTTATGGTTCAGTGAATCCACCTTTAGATTACCGTTTGCGTCATATACATATTGCGTATTTGAGCCGCTTACTTTTTGCAGCTTATTGGTATTAGAATAATAAGAATAACTTAAATTATCTTCAATTTAAACAAAATGATGAGGAGACCTCATGAATATTGGAAATGTCAGGACAAAAGTAATTGCAAATTAAAAATACTTCCATAAAAAAGAATTTCTTTAAGAAATTAATGAATGTCAAACTTAAATAATTTGTTCATTAGCTCGTGCGAACAACTACCTGATAAACCAATGATTGAATCATCCAATAGAAAAGTCATTGGTATGCCGAGATTATAGACATTTGATTTTTTAAACATTTCAGATTCTAGATTGTTCAAATTGATTCTATTAACAATAATTTCAGAGTTTGTTTGAGAATAACAGATAAAAACCCAATCTTTAACTACAACAAAACTGAAACAATCGCCTAAATTATCATTGCATATCCGTAAAGTCTTAGTTTCATTATCAATAACATAAAGGTCTCCATTATTACTTAACAAATAAAACTTCCCAGTTGAGTCAAAATACGGATACCAGTTAGACACATTGTATTTTGCAGTAGTGCTTAGTTTAAGATTACGACTAACATTATTTTTGTCTATAATAAGTAATGTTGATTCCGAAGACTCTGGATTTCGTTCCTTAAAAATAATGTACTTAGTTCCATTATTGTAAATGAACCTAAGAATCATTTTGTCACTTAGCATTTCAGGCAACAAAAAATTATTCAACTTATTATCTTTTATGAAATAGATATATTTCAAACTGCCAAACTTATTCTTAGCAGCAAACCAAATAACATTGTCCTCGTCAACATAAATATCTGAAGGAAAGGACATTGAATCTCTTTGTACAATAATATTAGAAACCAATTCATTATTGATGAATAAGAAGTTTATTGCATTGCTACTTAATTTACACAACAAAACAGATTCATCATTTGTACATATACTATTCCACACATCAAAATTATTACTGTCTTTGAAATCTGGTAAAGCCCCTTTTGAGCTATCCGTTAGATAATAATAATCAAACCTGTTTCCACTTATCTTTATCAAAGCCCTATAGCTTAAAACCCAAATTTCCCCATTGACTTCCTTTATATCAGATACTGGGATTTTTTCAAAGTGTTTTATCAAAGTATCATTTACGAAGCTTTGAGACAAAATATTTATCGACATATACATTAATAGTATGATTAAAATAAATGTTTTTTTCATTATCTTACTTTCCTATCTATTTTTAGGAAACCATTCTTGAATTTGCATTGTCTTGGGGTCGTAACTATAAACTTTCTGTTCATGAAATCCGAAAAGTGTATAGTCGAATCCTCTGATATTTAACCCATCTTGTGGAGTATTTATTTGACCTGGCCTACCAATTTGGGGAACGTAATCAGAGACAACTTTATCATGGGCATCAGAATTTCCTTCAAGTCTAAGTTGAGCCTCTAAAATTTCATGAATTATAATTTCACCATACGAGTTTACTCCGGCATTTTCGAAGTAAGACGCACTTTCACGATTAATAAAATGTGTAACCGAAATACTATGATCATCCATGGGTCCAGCTGTACCTCCTACTACAGCATATGATATACCGTCACGAATAAAAGCAGGGTTTTCAACATGTTCTAGGGTAATTGTTTTAGAACCACTTATTGCATCATAAATCTTCTTGTCAAAATTACTTAATTTGTTCTTATCTATTTTCACACCTTCCTTAAATTCAATTCGCCCACCTTTTAATTTACTGGCATAAGGCAGTTTGGAACCCATTTTCTTTGCCTCATTTCTAAACTTATCATTTATTTCGTCTGCGCTTTGATCTTCACTACCTATAATATCAACATTCTTTCCATTAACGTCTCTAAAAATTATTGGATTACAAAGAGAATAAACATACGGGGAGTAAGATACAAATTTTTCTAGCAACGGCTCAACTCCGCCCCATCTGCCAATCCTGCTATCGTAATACCGTGCGCCAAAATAATCATATCCGTTTTTGCCATCAATGCCGCTTTCTTTATCGCGCTGCTTACTTGTAAATTTGTATTTTTGGTCAACGCTTGAGCTGGCTTCATATGTACGGTTGCTTAACGGATAGCCCCACGGATCATAATCATATCCGGCGACTATAGTGTTGGCTGTATCCATTACGACTCTTACGGTTCCCAAGTGATCTTTTAAGTAATATAGTTTATCACCATTTGCTTTAATATTTCCAACATTATCCAAACCGTACATGTTCCATTGTTGAAGTGTATTGCTGCTATATATTGCTATTTCACGTCCTGCAATATCACGGATGTAATTCACTGCTTCAACAAATACCCAGGAGCCTGACTCCTCTTCGCCAACCGGTTCTACCTGGCCCGGGTCTTCAAGATCAGGGCTTCCGCCGGTCAATATCCACTGGTATTTCTCTTTGCGAATCCTGTTTCCTGCCTCATCGTACCAATACTGCGACATGAATACATTATATCTAACAGGGTCTCCAATCCTGCCTC
>JAIOIK010000157.1 GCA_019912545.1 Ignavibacteria bacterium
GAAATAATCTTGTTGTAGAAAGAAATAACCATTTAAACAGCCACCAGTTTATACCGTGGATGTTTTTGTTTCTTGATGAAAATAAATTGCCGGATCTGGAAGAATATATTTCAACTTACGGTAAATATTTAACAGATGAAGACAAAGATTCATCGATTAAATTCGGCAAGGTTATGGTTTTGTTTATGAATTCGGAATTTCATAAAGCATTAAGTGTCCTTTCCAAGATCAATTTTAAATTATCAACTTTAAAAATAATCCTTCGAAAAATTACTCTTATGATTTATTACGAGCTGAATGATTATGAAGGCTTCATCATGTCATTTGATTCATATAAACATTTTTTGGGATATGGAAACTGGGCTAAAAAGGAATGGATTGATTTTTACATCAAGAAAGCGAAAAATTTTGCGGGAATCATTGACAAACTTTTCAAGCTTAGAGAATCAGGCAATAAGATAGAGATCGAACTTTGCAAAAAGGAACTTGAAGAAAGTGGAATTGACAATAAAAAATGGTTTCTAAGGAAGGTTGAAGAACTTAAAAAACCTGCCTGATGATAAGAGATTAGAATTGCGTAATGGATAACCTAGTAAATTGTGCAACTTTAAGGCAAATTGATGCTTGTTTCCGGTAAATTATGGCAGTAATAAGGCCGTCATCTCCCTAGTGAATTATCGGTTTGGTAAATTGATCTTAATGCTGCTGAATCTTCTGGAATCCAGATTTCTTCAATAAGATCAGTAACAATTTAAGATTTTTGAGATAATGTGCTTCAGCTGAAAATTGAGATAAATTTTGACAACAAGCACTTAACCATTTGTTTTTATAAAAGATTAAGTAAGGAGTTAGCTTTCGAATCCCGTATGTTACAATTTCCCCCTCCCTTGCTTTATATACCCAAAACCGCTATATTTGTGAGATAATTAATGTTTATGATTAGAAATTGACGCTCCTAAAAGCGTCTTTTTTATTCTATAGGGGTAAGCAGAAAAGAAACCTCACCCCAAGCTCTCTCTTGCGGGGAGAGGGGAGTGTAAATTCAAGAACATTAGCAGTAAAATATAATCAAAAAATTTAATCTATATATATTATGAGGCTTAGCAAATGAAATCTGAGATAGTTGAATCCTTTTCACAGATGGTGAAGGATAAAAAAATTGACCGCGACCTTCTTGAGAGTATTATCAAGGAAGTGTTCGGAATGATGATAAAAAAGAAGTTCGGGCAGAATGCGAATTTTGATGTGATCGTGAATATGGATAAGGGCGATATTGAAATGTATCTTTCCAAAGCAGTTGTTGCAGAGGTTGCTGATGCAGAAACCGAAATTACGCTTGAAGAGGCTAATGAACGCTCCGGCGAAGAGCTTGAAATTGGCGACGACTATACGGAAGTGCTTGATTACGTTACTTTCGGCAGAAGGCATATTGTAAATTTAAAGCAGAACCTGAATCAGAAAATTCGTGAAGTTGAAAAAGAAATTATATATAATGATTACAAAGATCTTGTTGGCGAAATTATAGTTGGCGAGATTTACCAGATAAAGCCGCAGAGCATTCTGCTTATTCATAACAGCCACGAGATACATTTCCCGAAATCTGAGCAGATACCCAAGGAAAGATACAAGAAGGGCGAGTCGATCAGAGTATATGTAAAAGAGGTTTCAAAGAAATCCTCAGGTCCGCCTTCAATAATAGTTTCAAGATCTGCAGATGATTTCCTGAAAAAATTGTTTGAGCTTGAAATTCCGGAAATTTATGACGGCGTGATTGAAATAAAAGGTATTGCTCGCGAACCCGGCGAAAGAGCCAAGGTTGCAGTGTATTCATACGATGACAGAATAGATGCAGTTGGCGCATGTGTTGGAATGAAGGGTATCAGAATTCACTCAATAGTACGCGAGCTTGCAAACGAAAACATAGATGTTATAAACTATAGTGATGATATAGGTTTATATATAGCCAGAGCGCTTGCACCTGCAAAGCTAAAAGATATATATCTGGATAAGGTAAATAAGATCGCGAAAATAATTGCAGATGAAGACCAGATATCGCTTGTTATAGGCAAGAACGGACAGAACATAAAGCTTGCAAGCAAGCTTACCGATTATGAAATTGATGTTGAGCGCAACAGCGGAAGGCCGAAAGATATTGAAGAAGCGCTTGAGCGCGAGCTTGAGCGTAACGCCGAAGAGAACGAAGCCGCGGAGCTTTCAGAAGCAGAAAACTCAGGTGAGGATGAAGATATTCCAACAGACGTTCCAAAAGATATCTCTGATAAAGGAAACAAAATTGATGCAGAGGACGAAGAAGAAGATATAGACGATGAGGATGATGAAGACGAGGAAAGCGAAGACCAGGGGAAAGAAAAAGCAGCTGCGGATGAGAAAGAAAAGTAGTAACAGGTTACATCCGCCAAAGGGCGGATTTCATTCCACTTTCAGTGGAATTCAAGATTAACAGATTTCAGATTATTGATTATAGAAAAGAAGCAAATAAGTTAATAGAAGGTAATAATATTTAATGCCCGAAACACCAAATAAAGCATCAAAGGGGATACAGATATCCAAAATAGCCAAGGAAGTCAACAGGCAATCCGGCGAAATACTTGAATACCTGAAGCGCATAGGTGTTGAGGTCGGCGGAGTTATGTCTAAGGTTGATGAGGGCGCATATCATAAAGTGCTTGGGCATTTCAAAAGCGATCTTGAAGAAGCCGAAAAACATAAGCAGAAGCTTATGGAGTTCAAGAAAAAGCATAAGGGTATAGAAATAGGCGAGATCGAAGAAGAGGTTAAGAGAGAAAAGGAAAAGAAGCTAAAAGAAGAGGATGAGAAAAAAAGGCTTCGCGAAGAAGAGAATATGCATAAGGTTTACCGCGAAGAGCAGCTTCATAAAGATCTTGAGGAAAAGCGTCAACTGATAAAGCAGAAAGAAGAAGAACTTGAAAGTCTTCGCCTGAAGGAAATAGAAGATAAGAAACATGCCGAAGAGGAAGTTAAGAAACCAAAAGTTCCCGAGGCAAAAAAAGCAGACGTAAAAGCAGAAGAAGTCAAAAAAGAAGAAGTCAAGAAACCGAAAGTTCCCGAGGCAAAAAAAGAAGAAGTTAAGAAAACCAAGGAGACGGTTGAGTATATGACTCACGTCAGGCCTATTTTAAACAAAAGGATCGAGCCGGTAAAACACAAGGTGCCTGAAGCCAAAAAAGAAGGCTTAAAGCCTAAACCCTCAGCAACGGGGCATGATACACGAAAGAAACCAGACGGCCAGGGTTATCAAGGTCAAGGAAAGAAACCTGACGGTCAGGGTTACCAGGGTAAAAAACCCGATGGACTTGGTTACCAGGGCAGGAAAACAGGCGGTTACCAGGGCAAAAAACCGGCAACAGGCGGCACATTTGAAAGAGTTACTATAAAAGACGATTTCCGGAAACCGAAAAAACCGGTACCGGGGCAGAAACCGTTTTTCAAGAAACCTTTTGTATCACGCGAAGACGAGAAGAAAAAAGACGATAAGGGAAAGGATATTATCCGCCCGGCAGCGCCAAGCGCAGATACGCTTGAGAAAAAACGCGACTTAGATAAGAACCAGAAATCAAAGAAGCAAAAATACTCTGACGGCGCAGAAGCGAAGAGAAAGAAAAAGTTTGCCGAAGAAGAATTAACGCAGGAGATAGAAGAGGCCATTCGTGAAACAATGGCTAAGATGGATGAATCCGGCGCATCAACGGCAAGGCAGCAGTTAAGGAAGAAGAAAAAGAAAGAACGCTTAGAGCAGGAGCTTAAAGAAGCCGAAGAGAATTTGGCAAGGCAGAATATTATTTCTGTTACGGAATTTATTCCGACAAGCGATCTTGCAGTGGTAATGGGAATTGAAGCAAGCGATCTTATTCAGAAATGCTTTGAGCTTGGCATGATGATAACCATCAACCAGCGTTTAGATAAGGACCTTATCACTCTTCTTGCAGATGAGTTCGGATACAAAGTTGAATTCCAGAAAGTTTACGAAGTTGACGCTCTTGCAGATATAGTTGATGCACCCGAAACGCTTCTTCACAGGCCGCCTGTGGTTACAATTATGGGTCATGTCGATCACGGTAAAACCTCTCTGCTTGATTACATCCGCAAAGCCACGGTAGTTGCAGGTGAAGCAGGCGGAATAACGCAGCATATCGGAGCTTACCAGGTTAAGCTGGATGACGGAAAATCAATTTCATTCCTTGATACTCCCGGCCATGAAGCATTTACCGCAATGCGCGCAAGGGGTGCACAGATAACCGATATAGTTGTACTTGTAGTAGCAGCAGATGACAGTGTAATGCCGCAGACAATAGAAGCTATTAATCACGCGCTTGCCGCTAATGTGCCGATAATTGTTGCAGTAAACAAAATTGATAAACCTAATGCCGATCCTACAAAGATCAAAACACAGCTTTCGGAAAAAGGCGTGCTGGTCGAGGAATACGGCGGACGTTACCAGTCAGTTGAAATATCGGCTAAGATAGGAACAAATGTCGATAAGCTTCTTGAAAAAATACTTGTTGAGGCTGAATTGCTTGATTTGAGAGCGAATCCTGACCGCAATGCAAGAGGCGCAATTGTAGAGGCAAAGCTGGATAAAGGAAAAGGTATTACTGCCACTGTACTTGTTCAAAAAGGTACTCTGAATCTTGGCGATTCATTTGTTGCAGGTAATTTTACCGGCAGGGTAAAGGCAATGTATGATGAGCGCGGCAAGAAAGTTACTTCCGCAAAGCCTGCGATGCCCGTACAGGTACTTGGTTTTGACGGAATGCCGCAGGCAGGCGATGTGCTTGTGGTTATGGATAGCGAGCGCGATGCTAAAGATATTGCGCTCAAACGCCAGCAGTTAAAGCGCGAGCAGGATTTCCGCCAGGTCAGATTCATTACGCTTGATGACATTTCCAAGCAGATCAAAGAAGGCAAACAGGTTGATCTTAATGTTATTATTAAGGGAGATGTTGACGGGTCTGTTGAAGCTCTATCGGATTCACTCATAAAGCTTGGCACAAGTGAAGTTAAAGTAAGCATTATTCACAAAGCAATTGGCGAGATCACCGAATACGACGTGCTTCTTGCGGCTGCATCAAGCGCGGTTATTATCGGCTTCAACGTAAGGCCAAACCTTAAAGCAAGGAAACTTGCCGAAGCAGAGAAAGTAGATATCAGGCTTCATAATATTATTTACGATGTTATCAATGAAGTTAAGCTTGCTCTTGAAGGACTTCTTGAGCCGGATAAATCCGAAGAAGTACTTGCAACTATTGAAGTCAGAGAAACTTTCAAAGTTCCCAAGATAGGAACAGTCGCAGGCTGCTATGTGCTTGACGGGAAAATAGTAAGAAATAATAAGGTAAGGCTCTTAAGAGACGGGCTTGTAATATTTGACGGCTCGGTAAACGCGCTTAAGAGGTTTAAAGATGACGTTAGGGAAGTTGAACAGGGATTTGAATGTGGACTGAGCCTCGAAAACTTTAACGATATTAAAGTGGGTGATATAGTTGAATCATATACAATAGTTGAAGTGAAGAGAAAGCTGGAGCAGAAGAAGGATTAACGGATTGCCAAAGTTATATGAATATTTAGGAATAATCGTATTATTTTATTCTAAAGAACACTATCCCATACATGTTCACGGGAATTACCAAGGTACGGAATGCAGGGCGGAAATTATTGTTGCCAACGGAAAGATTACAAAAGTTGTGTTTAAAAAAGTTAAAGGCAAGAAGCAACTGCCATCTTCTAAATTAACAGCTTTTAAGAAATTAGTGAACAAGTATTCAGAGGATATTGTTAAGAAATGGATTGATTTTTTTGTTTATAATAAGCCTGTAAAACCCAAAAGGATTACAAAAGTAATTTAAAAAATGGCAGTAAAAGAATTAATACTAGAAATAAAATCAGCACAGTATATTAAAGACTATCAAATAAGATTAGTTTTTAACGATGGGAAAAACAGAGTCATGGATTTTGGGGATTTTCTCAATTCTTCACTTAATCCCATGACAAGAAAGTATCTGAAGAAGCCGGAATTTCGAAATTTTGAAATTAGATATGGCGATCTTATTTGGGGTGATTATGAAATGTGCTTCCCGATATGGGATTTGCACGAAGGAAAAATTTAGCTTCAAGGTCAGATTCAATGTAACGGCGAATTACCAAAGGTGATAAAATATGTCAATAAGAACAGAAAAAGTAGCTGAAGAGATAAAGCATCAAATGGCTTCTATATTAAGCAGAGACCTTGCAGAACTAAAGCTTGGTCTGGTAACAGTTACAAGGGTTAAGATAAGCCGTGACTTAAAAAATGCTAAGATATATTTAAGTTTCATCGGCAATAAAGAGCCGGCAGAGATTTGCATTGAAAAAGTAAGTAACCGGAAGAAACAGATCAGAATGCACCTTGGTTCAAAGATACACTTAAGGTTTGTGCCGGAGCTGGATTTTTATTTTGATGATACTATTGAATACGCCAGCAGGATAGATGAGCTGATAAAGGAAATTCACAAAGATGATGACGTTAAACAGGGTGAATAGCAGCACGCACACTTTGCAATCAGCAGAAATGACCCCTCTTATTCGCGGGGCGAGATATTTTGCTGATGAAGAGGCAAGGAAACAGGGCATAATGCTTCTGCTTGATAAACCGAAGGAATACACAAGCGCAAGAGTTGTAAATATTGTGAAGAAGTTCCTTAATGTAAATAAGGCGGGACACTCCGGAACACTTGATCCAAAGGCAACAGGACTCATGATAATATGCACCGGCAAAATGACGAAGACATTAAACCACCTGCTGGATAGCGATAAGGAATATGAAGGCATTATGATTGTGGGCGAAAAGACAAAGAGTTTTGACAGCGAAACTGAAGTGTACGATAAAATTGATATAGAGCATTTGACCAGCAGTGATATCATTAAGAATGCGGAAAAATTTTCAGGAGAAATATCACAGGTGCCGCCGATGTATTCCGCAATAAAGCATAAGGGAAAGCCGCTTTACAAAATGGCAAGAAAAGGCGCAGAGGTTGAGCGGAAACCAAGAACGGTCACAATAAAAGAGTTTGAGATTACAAAGATAGATCTGCCCGCTGTTGAATTCAGAGTATCATGCTCAAAAGGAACATATATAAGGACACTTGTAAATGATTTTGGAGAGTCACTTTCCACAGGCGCATATTTGAAAGAGCTAAGACGGACAAAAATTGGCGAGTTTGATGTAAAGAACTCTATCCCCGTTGATGAGTTTATAAACATGAACAGGTATTGAATACTATATGAATATATACAGGGACCTTAAAGATATAAATAAAGACAACAAAAGTGTTGTAACCATTGGCACTTATGACGGCTTTCATCTTGCGCACCGGCAGGTAGCCGGGAAAGTTCTGGCAATTGCAGAGAAAAACAATTCACGTTCTTTTATAGTAACATTCGAGCCGCATCCGCAGGAAGTGCTTAAAAACAAAACTCCCGATATTAAACTCCTGTCTTCAATAGACGAGAAGCTTAAACTTTTCGAAAGCGCGGGAATTGAAAACGTGCTGGTGATTAACTTCACCGAAGAATTCAGTAAAACCGATGCAAGAGAGTTTTACGAAAAGTATATATTGGGCGGCATAGGATTAAGTGACCTGGTAATAGGATACGACCATTTATTCGGGCACAACAGGGAAGGCAGCTTCAAAACGCTTAACTCCCTGGGGGAAGAATACGGCTTCAACGTGCATAGGGTAGATGAAATTGATGTTGAAGGCAAGCCGGTAAGCTCAACCCGCATACGCCATGCGCTTGCCGAGGGAATGATCGAAGAGGCAAATAAGCTTCTTGGATATGAATTCGGATTTGACGGGATCGTGGTTGAAGGCGATAAAGTTGGCAGAACAATTGGTTACCCCACGGTTAACCTGAAGCCGGTTAAGGAAAACAAAGTAATGCCGAAAGAAGGTATTTACTGCGTAAAGGTTGTTCACGATGGCAGGGATTATTACGGAATGATGTATCACGGATACCGTCCGACTTTAAGTGAAGGGCTTGTTCGCGCCTTAGAGGTTCACATCTTCGACTTTGATAAGAATGTTTACGGCGAAAAGATCACAATTCATTTCCTCAGGAGACTGAGGGACGATAAAAAGTTCAATTCAAAAGAAGAGCTCATTGCTCAGATCGATAAGGATAAAGAAGATTCACTGAGGTTTCTGGAATTAACAAAACACAAAAAAGAAAATTAATAACAATAAATAAACATTATCAGGAGATAGAATAAAAGATGTTAAGCAAAGAAGCAAAACAGGAAATCGTAACAAAGTACGGCGCAAGCCCGAAAGATTCAGGAAAATCGGAAGTTCAAATAGCAATACTTACCGAAAGAATTAACACACTTACCGAAAGCCATTTCAGCTTAAGGAAGAAAGATAATCACTCCCGCCTTGGCTTGTTAAAAATGGTCGGAAAAAGAAGAAGGCTCTTAAGATACCTTGAGAACAAAGATATCAACAGGTACAGGGCTATTATAAAAGAGTTAAACATAAGAAAATAATTTTTCACGGGGCTGTTAAGCTCAAAGGTTTATTCTGATAAGCCAGGGCGACGAAAAAACGCTTCATCGGGTATGCGATCTCTTTGAGGTGATTTTTCGCCATCCTGCTTGCGCAGTGTGATTTTTTATTCACTCTGTAACTCAGATTGACTCCTTAAGCAGCACAGCCCTTAAACATAAATAAGTCCGAAGAACTCCTTCGGAGGAGACAAAAAAAACGTATGGTAACAATTAAAGAAATGGAGCTTGGCGGAAGAACGTTAAAGCTTGAAACAGGTAAGCTTGCAAAACAGGCCAATGGCGCAGTTATGGCAACTTACGGCGATACAGTGGTATTATGTTCTGTAGTTGCAGCAGATACAGTAAAAGAGGGACAGGATTTCTTCCCGCTGCAGGTTGAGTTTCGCGAGAAAACAGCAGCAGTCGGCAAAATCCCCGGCGGATTCTTCAAGCGTGAGGCTAGACCGAGCGAAAAAGAGATACTAACAGCAAGGCTTATTGATAGGCCTATCCGTCCGTTATTCCCGGAAGATTTCATGTATGATACACAGGTAATATGCACGGTGTATTCAAGCGACCAGGAAAATGATGCAGATGTAATAGGCGCTGTTGCAGCATCGGCAGCGCTCATGGTTTCAAACATTCCCTTTGATGGCCCGATGAGCGAAGTAAGGGTTGGCAGAGTAAACGGTGAATATATTGTAAACCCAACTCATACCCAGCTTAAGGATAGCGATATGGATATGGTAGTCGGCGGAACGGAAGATTCCATAGTAATGGTAGAAGGCGATAGCAAAGAGGCATCTGAATCAGACGTACTTGGCGCAATCAGGTTCGCCCACGAAAACATCAAAAAGATCTGCCAGCTGCAGAGGGAATTAGCCGCTGAACGCAATGTTGTAAAGCGTGAGTTTGCTCCTCCGGCTGCTAATACAGAGCTTGCCTCAGAAGTGAAATCTCTTGCTTCAAAGATCATGGCGGAGATCCACCGCAGTGACGTAACAAAAGATGAAAGGAGCCAGAAGTATAAGGAGCTGTATGAATCGATAACAGAAGCGTTGAAGGAAAAATATCCGGAACAGGATAAAGCAATTGCAAAATGTTTTGATGATATCCAATACTACGATATGAGAGAGATGATACTTACAGAAGGCAGAAGGCTTGACGGAAGAAAAACCACAGAGATCCGCCCGATAACCTGCGAAGTGGGATACTTGCCAAGGAATCACGGCTCGGCTTTATTCACACGCGGCGAAACACAGAGCTTAACCTCAATGACGCTTGGTACTAAATCTGACCAGCAGATCATTGACGGCCTGCTTCCCGAAGAAAAGAAACGCTTTATGCTTCATTATAACTTCCCGCCTTTTTCAACCGGCGAAACAGGCAGGTACGGCGGAACCGGAAGGCGCGAAATTGGTCATGGTCATCTTGCAGAGCGCTCTTTGGAAGGTATGCTTCCCAGCGAAGAGGATTTCCCATACACTATCAGAATTGTATCCGATATCCTTGAATCAAACGGATCGTCATCTATGGCTACAGTCTGCGCAGGGACACTTGCAATGATGGATGGAGGCGTGCAGATAAAACGCCCCGTGGCAGGTATTGCAATGGGACTGATTAAAGAAGGCGATAGAGTTGCAGTACTCAGCGACATTTTAGGAAACGAAGATTTCCTTGGCGATATGGATTTCAAGGTATGCGGAACCACTGAAGGCATTACCGGATTCCAGATGGATATAAAGATCAAAGGCGTATCGTTTGAAGTAATGGAAACAGCCCTTGCACAGGCTAAAGCAGGCAGACTTCATATCCTTGACGTTATGAAGGAAGCACTTGCAGAGCCGAGAGCTAAGATATCCGAATACGCTCCGCATCTGTATACAATGACAGTACCTGTAGATATGATCGGTGCGGTTATCGGGCCGGGCGGAAAGAACATCCGCCATATTATCGAAATGTCCGGCGCAGAAATTAATATTGATGATGACGGAACAGTGGTTATTGCAGCGCTTTCAGGCGAATCAGCAGCTATTGCTCAATCTATGATTGCAAAGATCACTGAAGTTCCTGAAAAAGGAAAAACCTACAAAGGAAAGGTTGTTAAGACAACTGACTTCGGCGCATTTGTTGAGATACTGCCGGGCAAAGAAGGCCTGCTGCATATTTCACAGATCGACAAGAAGCGAGTTGCCAAGGTTGAAGATGTACTAAAACGCGGCGATATGATAACGGTTAAAGTGCTTGAGATAGATAAAGCAACAGGCAAGGTTTCTCTTAGCCACAAAGCAGTAATGGAAGATGAAGAAAAAGCTGCTGCCGGGAAGACGGAAGAAAAACCGGCTTAATTCAAATAGCCAATAATCTATATTTAAATGCCTGTTCAGAAATGAGCGGGCATTTTTTATGACAAAATTTTTTAATAATTTATACGTATGCCTGAATTGTGCAGATTCTATGGGATAATAATTTATATGTATACAAAAGACCATACGCCTCCGCATTTTCGTGCAAAATATGGAGAATACAGGTGTTAAATAAATTTAGAAACGGGAGAACTTGTTGAAGGGGAACTTCCAAGCAGAGCTTTGAGATTAATTAGAGAGTGGGTTGATATTCATAAAGAAGAGTTAAAAAGAAATTGGGATGAATCTCAAAAAGATAATCCTAATATTCAGAAAATTGAACCATTGAAATAAAATGATCCATTTAATAAAAGAAATAATATCAGCAGAACCTTTTAAATTGAAACTGTGTTTTGATTCAAGTGATATAAAGACAGTTGATTTTGAGCCAAAGTTATTGGAGTGGTCTAAATCACCAGGTAGTAAATTTAAGCAGCTTCTGGATCCGGAATATTTCAAAAGCGTTAAGTATAATACTGAAATGGAAAGCATTTATTGGGATAACGGTATAGATCTTTCCCCGAATTTTTTATATGATCTGGATTTAATTGAAGCTTAAAATTCTAATAAAGGAATCATTAATGCGGACTGGAAACGGTTCGCATTTCTTATTTATAGGATATCGTAACACAAATTCGCTTATATATTGTCTATACATACGATAAACCCTATATTTGCAGATGAACTTTTCCTATCTTGATGTAATAATTGTCATACTTTACCTTGGCGGCGTTACTGCCTACGGTATAATAAAAGGTGGAAAGCAAAAATCGGCACGTGATTATTTCGTAAGCGATAAAGCCATTCCCTGGTGGGCGGTTTGCTTTGCAATTGTTGCAACCGAAACCAGCGCACTTACATTTATAAGTGTGCCGGGTGTGGCATATGTTGGCAATCTGAACTTTTTGCAGATTGCAATAGGGTATATACTTGGCAGGATAGTTGTGAGCTGGTTTTTGCTGCCTAAGTATTACGAAGGCGAGCTGTTGACGGCATATGCATATCTTGGTAAAAGATTTGGGGCAAAAACCAAAAATTTTGCATCAAGTGTTTTTATGGTGACCCGTGTTTTTGCAGATGGCGTCAGACTTTACGCGACCGCTATTCCGCTTGCCTTGATATTAAAGGGGTGGAATGTATTCCCTGCCTCGCCGGACTGGCAGATATATTCATATTCAATAATAATTATTGCAATCATTACTCTTGCTTATACTTATCTTGGCGGAGTAAGAGCGGTTATATGGACGGATGTAATTCAAATGTTCATATATATTGGCGGCGGAATACTGGCAATTTATGTTCTAAATGATAAACTGCAAACCGGGTATTCAGAGATAATTTCAACTCTTAACGCGCAAGGGAAACTTAACTTCTTTGACTTTTCTTTTGACTTCACAAAACCATATACTCTGATAGCAAGCGTTCTTGGCGGCGGATTTCTTTCAATGGCATCGCATGGTACCGACCAGCTTATAGTGCAAAGGCTGCTTACAACAAATTCACTTAAGGCCTCACAAAAAGCGCTTATTACTAGCGGGTTCATTGTATTTTTCCAGTTTGCGCTATTTCTCTTCATAGGCTCACTTTTATTCATTTTCTTCAATGCCCAGCAGATGAAAGCAGATGAGGTCTTCCCGAAATTCATAATCAGCTATATGCCGAGTGGCATTTCGGGGATAATCATAGCGGGCCTGCTTGCTGCAGCGATGTCAACACTTTCGGGTTCAATATCGGCGCTTTCATCAACACTTGTAGAGGATATTTATAAACCATACTGGGGGAAGAATAAATCAGAGGCTCAGCTGCTCGGAACTTCAAAATTAATAGCGTTCATTTGGTGCGGGATTCTGATCCTTTCGGCATTTTTGTTCATGAATTCATCTCAATCTGTAGTAGTGCTTGGGCTCTCGATCGCATCGTTCACATACGGGGGCTTGCTTGGGACATTCCTGCTCGGAGTATTTTTCAAACGTGTTACGCAAATTCCCGCAATGATCGGTTTTGCCTGCGGAATCACGGGAATGATATTTATTATATATTTCACTAAAATAGCGTGGACATGGTACACCATAACGGGAGTTGCCATTACACTTGCAGCGGCAAGTTTAGTCATGTTGTTTTCGAAAAGTGAAAACAAAACCGAGTAAAACGCCGGTATTCCGGATGTAAATCAACTCTTCAATAGCAGTTCATCAGCCTTCCTCAAAAGCCGGCCTTTGTGATTAACCATTTTCTGAGCTTCCAGTTTCTGTTTGATCTTTACCAGCGCTTCATTTTTTTTGCTGCCCGAAACCGCTTTTATCATCACAGTTAATGCGTTAATGAAATGAATGTTCACCTCCCTGAATAGCGCCGAGAATTCTTCCCTGTTTGTTAAAATATGTCTGAAGGAATCCAATACAGAATTACAGGATTCGTAGAACCCTGTTCAAAAAATATTATTGCCAAATGTGTTTTTGTATCAGAGATGAGATAAGGATTTGAGAGATCAACTTTGCTCAGGTGAGCAATTGCGGCTTCATAGTCTTTCCTGGTATAACATAGTATTCCCCTTGCATGGTTATATACAATTTCCCTGGAATCTTCATTTACCATATGCAAATATTTCTCAATGAAACTCTCAGTCCATTCAATCTCGCTTAATCTTATAGATGAAAAAATCACATTTCTGAAAGTCAGCATGCTTATCTTACCGCCGGTTCTTAAGGCAATGGTGTTGTGTTCAAGTTTCATTTTGATTACCTCAAATTCATCACGCAGTGAATCCATAAGCGAGGGCAGCTCGAATGTACTGAAATTATCCAGGTTCTCCTGTAAGAGCATCCTGTATCCGGAGTAATTCTCATACGTACTAACAAGCATTGCAAGTTTGATGTCTGGCCCTTGGAGGACTTGTGAAATCGCGAATGCCTTTTCTGCGGAATTCACAAAAAACCTGAATTTTGGTAATATTTCAAGCAGCCAATGCTAAAAAATGCACGAAGCGGATAATTTTTCTGGTTAAAATCGTGCTATAATTTTATATATTAGCTAACATAATAATTTGATTCAAATTAAATTAAAGGGGATAGTTATGAAAATCTTAGTATTCACATTTTGCTTTGCACTGTGTCTAATTTCTAATATTTATTCTCAGCAGTTTAAAGCCGAGCTGTACGATCCGCCCAGACCATATAGTGGAAACTCGGATTGGGGTTTAGATTATCTTGTATCAAGTACAGAGCCAATGGGAAGGCCATCTGGTGTTTACAGGACTACAAATAATACTATTTATGTTGTAGTACCCGATACCAACATTGTTTCAAACAAATGTGCAGTAGCATTATCTTCCACAAATAATGGCGCAACCTGGGTAATCATCGGTTCAGTTCAGCCTTCAGCAGTTGTTCCAAAAGTAAAAATGGTTACCCGCCCGGGTTCTGATTCTGTTTATTGTGCAATGATTATCGGCACTTCGGTTTACGTGTGGAATGTTATAACGAATAATTTCAACTTATTCCCCAACCAAACCTTGCTTGCTGATTTTGATATGACGATGTCATCAACACAAAGCATTTATCTGATAGTTGACTTGAATGCTAATAACCAGGTAAGATGGTTTGGTTCTGCAAACGGAGGAACTACTTGGGGCAATGAATTATATATGAGCTCAGCGGCCACAAGGCCTAAAATGTATATGTCTGGGTTGGGTGATACAGCGCTGATAATTTATTACGGCCCGGTAGTTGCTGATACTATCACCGGAGCCGTCAGGTTTGTGAGGTACAGGGAAACCGCGCCCGGTATACTTACAACAATTGTAGGATCATTTACTACTATTATTGCAGCCGGAACACCGAAAGATCAAATAGAGCCCGTAAGGAATGGTACGAACTCGTGGATTTTTTACACGTCGGGACTGACAGGAAGCATTGATCTTAACTGTATTTCAAGCATAGATGGCGGCACAACGTATGGCGCACCTGTAATTATTGGTTCGGTGCCCGGAAGAGATGAATACTGGTTCAGTGCAAGGCATTATAATTCAGGTGTTGATATTATTTATTATTCCGATAGCTTGCAGGCTGGCGCACCAACCAGCAATTCAGACAGGATGTATAATTGCTATGCATTGAACTCAACACCCACAGCATTTTCTACGTCTGCACAATTTAACCAGCAGCCGCTAGAATGGTCTTCAAGGGGCTATATTCCAACGATCATAGAATATTATGACGGCGGCAACGATGCGGGAGCAATTTGGGTTGGAATAGACGGAGCTAATAAAAGATTGTATTTTGATAGATACGGGGCTATTACCGGAATTTCACAAAATGGAAATACAATACCTAATTCTTTTTCGCTTGGTCAAAATTATCCCAATCCGTTCAATCCTTCGACAAAGATCGAATTTGCTATTCCTCATGGCGGATTTGTTACGCTTAAGATATATGATATGCTGGGAAGAGAAGTTGAATCACTTCTCAACGAAAACATGAAACCGGGTAGTTATAACTACGATTTTGATGCTTCACACCTTTCAAGCGGCGTGTATTTTTACAGAATCGATACAGAAGGTTTCTCTGATGTGAAGAAAATGATGTTGATAAAATGACGGAGTCATTTTTGAAATTCCTGCCTGCTTACTGCATGGCGGCTTTAGACGGACTGATAAAGTAACAAAGTTGCTTTTAAGGTTTGCTCATGATGGGTTTGTGGAGTAAAATTAACATATCCAATCAAGCGTTTTACTATTAGCCCGCAAGACTAAAAACTTGCGGGTTTTTTATATTCTTAAAAATACCCCTTTTCCCATTAAACCTTTTAGTTATCTCCTTGTCTTATCTGTACAAAAGGTTATAACCATTAAAGTACGTAAATAACATAAATTTAATACTAAAGGAGATATAAAATGAATTCGATAAAACCATCAAAAAAACTGCTATTTTTACTATTCTTACCGTTTCTAGCAGTATATATGCAATCTTGTTCTGATAACACTGCAAGCGATAACCAGACCGATGACGAGTACATTAAGGAAGTGATAATGTATGGTTATACAGGGCAGGGCTCGAATGCAGAAGACGATGATATATTTGGCAACGAAAGCAATGATCTGGATGACGGCGGCGCAGTAGGGAATTCTGACGGGGATACTCCGATTGACTCTCTCATGAGATGGGGCAGAAGAGTTACGGGCGTTTCGAAAACAGTTACAATCACAACCGAAGGCGATTCATTAAAGAACGCAGACATCACCACTACTATTACAGGTAACTTCATTATAGTTGGAGATGTTGCGGGAGTTGTGGATACTATTGTGAAACCTTACACAGAAGTAATTTACAGGACAGCACAATTTAAAAGGGTAAGCAGCAGTCCGCGGCCAAGACATAACTGGAGACTGTACAAAGTTTCAATGGCTGATGGCGGAACAACTGCACCGCAAAACAGCGAACAGTATATCCAGATGCAGCAGATTCAGGTTTACATAAATAATGTATTGACCTATACTTTTGCCGGCCCGGATTTCACACAGAATATTTTCACAACAATTAAATTTGGCGGACCGGGAATTCCCGAAGTAAATGCAGGCGACCAGGTTAGGTTGGTTGTAAATACATATTCAGCCCAATCAGAGCAGGATATAGTTGCATGGCACTGGGGAAAGAAGAATTTCGGATTTCACAGAGAGCCGTTTGCTATGACAAGCCAGACCGTAAATGGATCTGGTTGGGACAGAGTTTATGAAAAGACATTCACAATTAATGGCGGCCATCACCGCGGAAGATTCAACGGATTTATCAGTGCATCAACGTATAAATCATTGTATGATGATTCCCCGGTCGAATTCTCAAGTGACCTGGTTGGTACTCCATACAGAGTCAGGCCGTAAGCGTTTCAAAATATAAATATGGCGGTCAGATCAAATATCAGCCGCTAGTTCCTCAAAATAAACCTTCCTGGTTCCCCGGGAGGGTTTTTTAATTGCTTCCGGCCAAGCCGAACTCCCTTAGCAATGGGAAACAAGGATCGCTTTTTGGGGCATTTTTTATGATTTAATAGAAATTTACAAAAACGTATATTTATTAATTATTTTATAATTATTATGGAGATATATTAAATGCCGCAGCTTGTACTAGTCAGACATGGTCAATCACAGTGGAACCTCGAAAACCGCTTCACAGGATGGATAGATATACCGCTTTCGCCCGCAGGGGAAGAAGAAGCCAGAAGCGTTGGGGAAAAGATCAAAGGAATGCACTTTGATAAAGCTTTTTCTTCAGTTCTGCAAAGAGCAACAAAAACTTATGAAATTGCAGCCCAGACAGCAGGGTTTAAGCACTTAGTTTGTGAAAGAGATGAAGCATTGAATGAAAGAATGTACGGCGACCTGCAGGGATTGAACAAAGACGAATGCCGCGAGAAATTCGGGGCAGAGCAGGTCCATGTATGGAGGAGAAGTTTTGACGTTCCCCCACCGGGCGGCGAGAGCCTTAAGAATACCGCGGAGAGAGTTCTTCCGTACTATTATAAAAAGATCGAGCCGATGCTGAGACAGGGCAAAGATATCCTGGTTGTAGCCCATGGCAACAGCCTACGCGCATTAATTATGCATCTTGAAAAACTCTCAGGTGACGAGATAGTTAAAGTCGAGATCCCGACCGGTGTGCCAATATTGTACGAGCTGGATAATAATCTGAATATTTTAAGTAAGAAAGAACTATAGAACATTAACCGCCAAGAACGCAAAGAGAATCTTCGATGAATGAAAATGAAATCGGAAAGATAGTAGTGGATTCAGCATTAGAAGTCCATAGAGCGTTAGGTCCGGGTTTATTGGAATCAACATACGAAACCTGCCTAAGACATGAATTAACTTTAAGGAACTTAAATATAATTCAGCAGAAAGAACTTCCGGTTATATATAAAGGCCTAAGAATGGATAAAGCCTACAGGCTTGATCTGGTTATCGAAAACAAAGTTATTATCGAAATTAAAGCTGTTGAAGAATTAAATAACATTCATTTGGCACAAATGCTTTCTTATCTTAAGTTAAGCGGCCAAAAATTAGGCTATCTTATTAATTTTAACGTAAAACTCATTAAAGATGGGATAAAGAGAGTTGTCAATAATTTAGATATTCAAAACGCATAGGTTTTTTACTTGGCGTTCTTAGCGGTTAAACAAAGAGTATGACAGAAACAGAAAAAGCAACTGAAATAGTCCACGAATTTGTGAAGAACGAAAACCTCCGCAAGCATATGTATGCCGTTGCAGAGGCAATGCGCCAGTATGCCCGTAAGTTCGGCGAGGATGAGGAAAAATGGGCAGTGGTGGGATTGCTGCATGATTTCGATTGGGAAATTCACCCCAATGCCGAGGAGCATCCAATAAAAGGAAGTGAAATACTCAAAGAGCGGGGATACAGCGAAGAAATTCTCCGCGCAATACTTTCGCATGCAGATTATACAGGTGTAACACGAGAGTCTCTGATGGAGAAAACACTTTTTGCAGTGGATGAACTCTCGGGATTTTTAGTAGCGTGCGCGCTTGTACAACCCTCTAAAAAGCTTGAGGATGTGAAGGTCGAATCCGTTATAAAGAAAATGAAGAAGAAAGAATTTGCACGCAACGTAAACCGGGATGATATAATAAACGGCGCGGCGGGACTTGGAGTTGAGCTGAACGAACATATTGAGTTTGTCTCTAACGCGTTGAAAGGGATTTCCGGGAAGCTGGGAATGTGATGGAATTCGGATTTGGGATTTGTGATTGCGGAATTGTACTTGAATTTTAAGCATATACAAAATAGATGAAACAGCATGATGCAGTAATATTGACTTTAGAAAAACTAGGCGGGACAGCCACTCTTGCCGAATTGTACAATAATGTTAGAAAAGTCAAGGACTGTAATTGGAAAACAAAAACACCAAATGAAAGTATTCGAAGGATTGTTCAAACAAGACCAAATGAGATTTATAAGATTAAGCCTGGATTATACGGTTTATTGAAATATAAATCACAAATTGAGAATAAGGGAATAATTGCCGAAACACCGAAGAACACTAATTCATCAGAATTAAAAGAATCAAACCATACATATTATCAAGGCTTGATTTTACAAATAGGAAAATTCAAAGGATTTCAGACATTTGCCCCACAACAAGATAAGAACAAACAATTCAACACCGCACTTAAAATCGAGGATATTCGTACTCTGAAATCTATCTATAATTTCAGTTATCCGGAACTTGTTAAAAGAAGTTCTACAATAGATGCGATATGGTTCAATGAAAGAAATATGCCAGAAGATTTTTTTGAAGTTGAATTTTCACCCGACTTTCAAAATTCCTTGATAAAATATAGTGATTTAAGAGACTTTAATGCAAAGATGATATTAGTTTCGGACAAGAAACAAAAAGAAAATCTAGATAAGAAGTTGAATTTCACAGTGTTTCGGGATATTAGAAAACGAATAGAATTCTGGCCTTATGATCGAGTAATACTTGAATACGAGTATGTATATAAATTAACAAAATCATTGTTATGAAAAAATACATTTTTATTACAGCGGAGGGTTATACGTACAGCCCCAATTCTGATGAACCCGAACCTGAAATTGAAAATTGTCAAGTATTGGGTTTTGAAAAAGGTAATAATGAAACTGAGGCTTTTGAGAATTTCGTACTGGGTAACCAACATCTTAAAGATATGGGCTTTAAGGATGTGATTTGTTATGAATTGATGAAACAGGAGCCAGCGCTGTACTTTAGTATAGATAATTAGAGTCCGAAAAAAATGACCCCAAATAGATCTAAAGTTAAATCTCAAGAATTACTTAGACTTGCAAGACAATATAAATATATTGAAGCTAGTTTGAATAATGGTTTTTTGAATGCTACTCATTTGGTAAGATTTGGAGGTCGAAAATATTTCGATACGGGCATAGATAGTCAGGAAATCAGTTGGACGGAGAAAGAATTTCTTAGTTTTTACGAAAAGTCATTTTGGAAGATTGATCAAATCATTAGTTAGAATATGATAAATGTTGAAAATTTAGACGATGCAAATAACTTTATAGAGATAAAAGATAATTATGTCTTCTTCTGGGGGCTGGATATAAGTTCAAAGAAATTTAGAATTAATGCACTTATAAGAGAATTAATGAAAAAATATGATATAACTGAGGATGAAGTTATTGAAATAAGTGATGACGATACATATCAATTTTACAAAGAAGTATACGAAAATAATCCAACTACTAAAAAAGAGAACTTAAAAAGAAAAAAGACAAAATATATACAGGTATTAAAACAGATAAGGGCATTGATTGCAGATGAAACTGATTTAATAGCTAATCTTGCCAATATTTGTGCCGCGCTTAAATACGGAATGAATGGATTTTTCTGGGTTGGGTTTTATTTTGTTAAGGGTGGCGATTTGGTTCTGGGACCTTATCAGGGTCCGCCAGCGTGCACGCGCATTAAGATTCCGCAGGGTGTTTGCGGCGCATGTGCCCAGAAAAAAGAAACTATCATTGTTCCTGATGTAGATAAATTCCCGGGTCATATTGCATGCAGCAGCCATTCAAAAAGCGAAATAGTTGTGCCGCTTATTGAAGACGGAAAAGTATGGGGAGTACTTGATGTAGATAGCGATGAATACGATAAATTTGATGAGGTTGATAAGAAGTATTTGGAAGAAATATGCGGAATAGTAGCAAAAAGCCCATGACTTTAGTCATGGGAAATTTATTGACATATGAAACAAAACCTCTTTAGAGGTTTCCGGAACATTTTTTAAACCGTTGAAACGGTTTGGAGTTTTCGAGGATATGGCACCCACGACTAAAGTCGTGGGCTAACAAATATTCAACTTGTTTTCTCTCAGTTGGTCACTGTTGAAATCTTGAAAATCGGCCCATGACTTTAACAATGGGTAATATGAAGCAATGAAAAGTAAAACATCTTCAGATGTTTAAAAACACTTGAAATATTTTTATACGGTAATATTGGCTTCATTGTTTACCTTGCCATTACTTTCACAGCAAGTAGGTGATTCACTCCTCTATGTCCCGATCAATGATTCGTTGAAAACTGCAATTGATTCAAATAATCAAAGTGATATCAACGCAATAATAGAATATTCGGCAACAGATTCTGCAATTTTTGACTTGAGCGATGATAAGCTAATGCTCTACAATGAGGCCGAATTGAAATATAAAGAATACAATCTAAAAGCGGCAAGGATAACTCTTTACAAAGAAAGCTCGATCATGGAAGCAAACGGAATTCCTGATACCGTAAAGGCAGGAAAGTTTATGGGCTTGCCGATCTTTATGGAGGGATCTAAGAGATATGATGCAACGAAGCTGAGATATAACTTTATAACACGCAAAGGCAATATTGATATGGGCTCAACGGAACTGGAGGGGGGATATTATCTTGGCGAGAAGATAAAAAAAGTTGACGACAATACTTTCTTTATTCAAAACGGCAGATATACAACCTGCGATAAAGCAGAGCCGGATTATTACTTTGGAAGCCCGAGATTAAAAATTATACAGGGCGATAGAGTTATTGCCGAGCCCGTATTCCTATATATTGATGACGTTCCTCTTTTTGCGCTGCCGTTTGGAATTTTCCCGAATCATTCAGGCCGTTCAAGCGGTTTGATCCCCCCGGCTTACGGTGATGACCCTACCTACGGCAGGTATCTTGCGCATCTTGGTTATTTTTGGGCGATAAATGATTACATCGATCTCGCGCTCCAGGGGAATTATTATACTAAAGGCAGGCTTGATTTAAGCTCACGGTTCCGTTACGTAAAAAGATACATTCTAAGCGGTAGCGTCGATCTTGGCGGCTCGCGCATAAGGCTTGGCGAGGATACTGATGTTGACAAGACTTTCAGTGATGAGTGGAGAATTGGGGTTTATCACAACCAGACGATCGATCCGACAACGACTTTAACGGCCAATGTTAATTTCTTAAGCAGCAAAAATTATTATAATACTTCCACCAATAATCTAAATGAACTGCTCCAGCAAAATGCAGTTTCCAATATTACGCTCAATAAGTTCTGGGAAGGCACCCCCAATTCGTTATCGATAAATTATTCCCGCGATCAAAATCTTACTACAGGCGAAGTACAGCAAACAATACCTTCAATATCGTTTGCAAGGTCACAAACATATCCGTTCAGGGGGAAGAGCACATCACTATTGAATCTGAAATGGTATGAATCAGTATCGTACAGCTATAATTCACAGCTTACTTATATAGATCAAAAATTGCTTGTTGACCCCTTGCTGGTTGACGGCAACTTCAGGAAGAATTCACGGGGTGGATTGAGGCAGGGAGCAAACATTGATGCGCCGATAAGAGTATCTGAGTTCAGCTTCTCGCCGTTTTTTAAGTACACAGAAATTTGGTATAATAAATCGGTTATCAAGCAGTTCAGCCAGGCCGATAGTACATTAACAACCAGTGACATTACGGGCTTCAAATCTTTCCGCTATTTCAGCACGGGAATTTCACTTAACACAAGGCTCATCGGACTTTTTAAAACAAACATACTGGGCGTTAAGGGTTTCAGGCATACAGTAACTCCCTCGGTTACTTACAGTTTTCAGCCGGATTTTTCAAAGCCCCAGTGGAATGCTTACGGGACTTATATAAATCAGTTCGGGCAGGAGATCAAGTATTCATTTTTTGAGCGCGAAGTCTTCGGAGGCGCTCCTTCAGGCGAGCAGCAGTCTTTAGGTTTTTCAGTTGGGAACATATTTGAGATGAAGGTAAAAGATACTGATACCAGCGATTCAAAATTTCAGCTTCTTAACGTGAGCGCCGGCATCAATTATAATTTTGCGGCTGATAGCATCAGGTTTTCGGAACTTACTTTTGGTTACAGGACTCAAATTGGCAGTTTTCTGAATATTGGCGGCGGCGCAAATTTTAACCTATACAAGTATGTTGATGGCGTTGGCAGGGTCAACAGGTTTTTGTGGAATGAAGATAAACGAATTGCACAGCTGACGAATTTTAATTTATCGGTTTCAACAACTATACAAGGCGGCCAGTTAACCGATGACCTGAGCGATTCTACGAAAGAATCAGAGGAAGTAAACGAGCCAAGCACATACGAGAGCGAGTATGTTGGAATGTACGGGGATAAGCCGATCGATTTTACCATTCCCTGGAGCGTAACCCTGAACTATAATTATTCGATCAACAGGAGTAATCCAAGCGTTATCACTAAGTTCTCAAATGTATCCGGCAATCTGAATTTTAATCTCACGAGGAATTGGAAATTCACTTTTTCTGCGGGATATGACATTTTCCAAAAGCAATTCACTACACCGTATGTTACGATATACAGAGATCTCCATTGCTGGGAAATGAGTTTTAACTGGGTGCCGACGGGTGTTTACAGGGGATATCGATTTGAGCTTAGAATAAAGGCGCCTCAATTACAGGACATTAAAGTAACGAAGCAATCGAATTACAGGGGAGTGTTTTAGACAATTAGCAATTATCTATTAGCAATGAACAATGAACAATGAACAACGAACAACGGACAATAGGCAGTAAATGAAAATTTCAAGACAGTACAAAAACAAATCAATAGTTATCAATAGAAAAAGAACCGTTGAAGGCGATATTAGTTTCGTTGAGACGGGAATTAACAATAATAGCAGGGTCAAATTAAATGAATAATAAATTGAAATACGAGATTTACAGCGGAGCAGGAAATACTTTTGTGATGATCAATAATCTGAACTGGAGTAATGAGATACCTTTATACAAGCAGGATGAATTTGCCGAAGTTATATGCAGAGAACTTTTCAAGGAAATAGACGGCGTGATATTTGCCGATAGACCGGTAACCCACGGCTCTGATGTAAGAATGAATTATTACAACAGGGATGGAAGTTTTGGGGCAATGTGCGGAAACGGTTCAAGGTGCCTGGCAATGTATTTATTTAAGAATGGTATAGTGAATAGCAAAGAGATCCTTCTTGAAGCAGTTAATGATATATATAAGGCTGAAATCATTGATGATGATAGTGTTAAAATAACTTTTCCTGATCCCAAACACTTTAGGTTCAATGTAACGCTCAAAGCTGAAATTGGGGGAGTTTTTAAGGAGTTATGTGTAAGCTATGCCGATGTAGGCTCTGATCATCTTGTGCTTTTTCTGGATGATGAAAACAACAAAGCTGTTCTTGGCGGCTGCTCTATTGAAGAAATTGATGTAAACACAATTGGCGCAGAACTAAGAAATCACTTCGAATTTCAACCGCGCGGAGCAAACGTGAATTTTGTTAAGCCGGTTAAGGGAAGCGAGATCAGAATAAGAACGTACGAAAGAGGTGTTGAGCGAGAAACGCTTGCATGCGGCACAGGTGTAATCTCTTCTGCCATAATATATGCGCTTGATAGATCTGCTAAACCGCCGGTTACTGTGCAAGTAGAAAGCGGAGAGAAATTGATGGTGGATTTTAAGCTGAGTAGCGGGAAGATATCAGAGTTAAGTCTGACCGGCAGCGCTAAAAAAATAGGCGAAGGCGAATTCTAGACAAAATATAAATATACCGAATATCATATGATTTTTTTTAAACGGATACTTGCGAGAATTAACAGGGTGATAAATCCGCCTAAAAACATTGAAGAGGAGTTCCACGCTAAGTATTACTATTCCAAAGTGTGGGCAGATACTTATTTTATGGGGAAGAAAGTTTTTAAGTGCCCAAATGATCTGTGGATATACCAGGAATTGCTTTGGGAGATCAAGCCCGATCTTATCATAGAGTGCGGTACTTTTCATGGAGGCAGTACACTATATTATGCCAAATTGTTCGATGTTATGGATCTGCCGGGCGAGATCATTACCATTGATGTTGATGCAATGCCCGATATGCCGAAACATAAGAGAATTACTTACCTGCTTGGCTCAAGCGTATCACCTGAAATTATTGATAAAGTAAGAGATCTGGCGAAAGAGAAGAAGACTGTGATGGTTATTCTTGATTCAGATCACTCCAGGGACCATGTATTGAAGGAGCTTGAGCTTTATCACAATTTTGTGACCAAGGGTTCGTATCTTGTTGTAGAAGATTCTAATATTAACGGGCACCCGGTGTATTCAGGATTCGGGCAGGGACCGGGACCAATGGAAGCAATGCAGGAATTCCTGCCAAGTCATCCGGAGTTTGAAATTGATAGATCGAAAGAAAAGTTTTTGATGAGCTTTAATCCAAATGGTTATTTGAAGAGGATTACGTAATTTATCCTGAGCAGTACATTTATGTATTTTGTCTAATTAACCCACACCTCCTCTCCACCTGTTGGCGGAGAGCCACCCATCCGTCGGAGGGGAATAAGTTATTATATCCAAAAAGAGCATAGGGAAACCCCGCTTCTTGTAAAAACAAAGCGGGGTTTCAATTTGGGGATGTTTGAAAAGCTCTTATTTGCTTAGCGCGCTGATCTGATCCATGACCAGCGAATAATCGTAATCATCTACTATGTAATCCCAATCAACATACTTTACTTTGCCTGATTTATCTATCAAAAACACAGTGCGGTTATTGTATCCAAGCGGATTGTAGCTGCTGTATTTAGCTGATATTTCTCCGGAGAGATCACCAACCATCTTTACGTTCTTAAATCCCATATCATCTTTCCATTTATTGATTATTTCTCCATTAGAAATACTTACCATCAGTATTTCAAGATCGTCATCTGTTTCAATAGAATTGCCCTGCATTTTATTAGGACCAACCCTGTTATCGGCAAATGCATCAAATCGTTTTGTTTCCATCATACAACTAAGGCTGAAAGGGGCGGGATAGAAAGCTATCAAAACATTCCTCTTCCCGAACAGGTCAGAAAGCCTGCGGGTTGAACCGTCAATTGTATATTCAAAATCACGGGCATTATCCCCCGGCATTAATGCAGTGTAATTATCAAAAGATATTTCATGTTTTTCTTCTATTCCAAGCAGTGACCCGATCTCTTTTTGAACAGACTTTAATTTTTCTCCTTCGCCTTTATAGTTATAGTCGGCATAGACAATTTTATTTTCTTTGTTCACCACATAAACATGCGATGCAGTTTCGCCGGTTTTCCAGCCGGTTATTCCGAAGCTGTGCGCGAAATCCACGTTAATATCGGCTGTTATTTCAAAATCAAAATTTTGCTGTTCAAGATAATAGGTAACATCTGACCGGTCATTATTAGCAACAATAAGAACCTTTACCGGATAATCTGCTATGTAACCAAAAATTACCTCTGTAAAGGCATATCGCTTAGAAAAATAAGTGTCAAAGGCGCTGGTGATAACGTTTGAAATATTGCTGTTTTCTGTAAGATCGGGCATTATTGCAACAAGAAGGATCTGATCTTTTTTATACTCATGCAAATTAATAGTGCGCGGCTTATCTGCAAATTTTTGAATTGGAAGAAACTCAGGATTCGGAACAGTTTCTCCGATTGCCAGGCCGTTATCTCCTGAAAATAAAGAATTATTAAAGAATCCCATAATTAACAAAATAGTGATGAAAAAGCCTTTATTTGATAGTTTTGTAAGCATAACACCCTGAGGTTAGTTCTTTAGAATTTTGTTGTTAAAGGTTTTACTTTGCGGAGCCGCAATTGTTCCTGAAAATCTTTCTTTTGTTAGAGCATGCACAAGGGGAGCGTAGAGCTAAAAATACGTGAATACAATATCAAGCATATGATCGCCCTGGTAGCGGTTAAGGAATGGCAGCATAAATCCGTTGCGGATTATGACCTGCGATAGATCGGAAGATTTTTTCATAAGTGCATTGTAATTTACATTTGGGAACATCGCAATAATGCGCCCTATGGGGTAATATGGTTTCTTCAGGAAATTATTTCTGTGCTCCTGGATCTTCTTTATTAATCCGGTTGAATCTATTTTAGCAGAATCTTTGAGTGAGGCTATATCAAATGCGTGTACATAAATGCTATCACCTATATAGACCGGCAGTTCTTTTTTCGTTACTTCATCCATTACAGAAAGATGAACATCATACAACCCGCTCTCAAACGGCGATGATTTGAATTTCACAGAATAGTTAAGCATTGCGAATGGCTTCAGGATGAGAATATTCTTGATCTCTTCGCTATCGAAAAATTCCTCAACATTCCTTTCTGAAAAAACATTTGCATAAGTATCAAAAGCCGCGGTATCGTTATCAACCGGAGTAAGCTCAAGTATTGCTTTGTATCGCCCGAATTCATCACTTTGGGTAGCAAGACTATCTAAAAAAGAAATATCAGCGATCTGCCACTTAAGCGTTACAGTCTGGGGATTCATCCCAAGATTCGTGTTATCAATATAAAAATCTTTCAGAATAAGTTTTTTATCAAATGAAATTTCATCGGTCTCAAATGTTTTCCTGTTTGAGGAAATATCTATTTTACGGCCGGAGGAATCCTTCCCAGCACCGCGCTTATAATTTATCTTGCTTTCTGAGATGTAGAAGATATGATAGTCTCCAATTGCTTCCGACTTATAGCTCAACTTTCTGAGTTTATCAATCAGCAGGTCACTTCTGACTATAAAAAGCTTTATCTTCTTCTGCTCAATGAATTTCCGTATCTCCAGAATATTCAGTTTCAGCTGTTCTTCCTCACGATTTTTCTTTGATGTTTTTTTTGATACCGGAGGCTCTACGGTGAAGTATGAGGGTATTGTATCCATATTAAACCTGGCGGGGCTGTTAGATATGACCTGCAAAGGGTAAATATCATAATAACCCTGCACCATTTCGAAATAGATTTTGTCATCAGGCTGAAAATAATCCCTTTCTATAAGCCGCTTAGTAAGTTCTGCAACCTCATAAGTATCATCCCTGTATGCCTGCTGATAATAAAAGCTCCACACAATGTTTACTACTAACAAGATCATGACACCGCTATAGAGAATATACTTTCTAAGATCTGCCAGCTGCCATACAGCAAAAGGGAAGAACAGTATTGCATTGAGCACAATATAACGAGAGATCATATTGGTGCCGCCGGAGCCTACAATTCCGCTGAACATAAGCAGAAGAAGCTCAACAAGGTTAAAGAGCAGAAATATCCGCATCAGGGAAAAATTACCGATAAAGCCTTTTGGTTTTTTACGGATTGTCTGTATAATTTTCCACAAGCCAAGTACTGTTGTAACCGGCGCAATGTAAAATATAAAGAACGGATATTGAATGCTGCGCTGCAGGAATCCGGCACTGCTTAAGCCTGAATAGATCTTGGTTGTTTCTTTTATGAAAAATAATGCATCACCGTAATCGTGGTGGTTTTGCCATAACCACCACAAAATTGATACAGATGAGATCATTGCCAGCCCAAAATTGAGGAAGAGCGCTTTATTAAGCCGGTAGCGCCTGAAGGAAATGATGGCGGTAATAATTATGAAAGTAATTGTGAAGAACCAGCCTTCATAGCGAAGCATATTGGCAAAATTAAAGCAAACAGCAGATAAGATAAGATACATTCCCGAATGTTTTTCAGAATGAAGCTGCATCCCGGTTTCCCAAAGGATGAAATAATAGATTCCCGCTGTAACGAAGAAGAAAAACGGAGTTTCCGGCATTGCAGATGTACTTAGCCAAACCTGGAACGGGAAGACTGCATATATTAAACAGGATATTACTGCAACCTGGCGTGTGAAAATTTTTTCGAAGAGGAGATAAAGGTACACCAGGGTCAGAATTGAAAATCCTGTGCTGGCAATAACAGGAGCCAGGGTAAGATCACGAAACAGCCAGATGAACATTCCGTTTAACCAGAAGTGAGTACTTAACCATACACCGGAATAAATCCGGGGGTCCTGCAGCCAGTCCCATGAAATGACTGTCCGGCTGTAATCATCAGCCGTAAGCCAGCGCAAGCCGCTTTGAATCACGATCAGCTGGAATGTAATTTTGAAAATAATAAGCGACCCGATCACGGAAGCACGGCTTTTGTAAAAATTATTTATGTATGCTGTATATTTTTTGAACAAGAAAAATTTTATTTTCTAACGTTGTGATTACCTCATCCCCGCAGGAGGTGTTTCCTGTAAAACTCATTGTTATGAAACACACCCTCCAAATGAGTCCTTTTATGTAAAGAAGCAAGCCTATATATTATTTTATTATTTATGGTTTCATCATCAAAATTATATACATTAATACTTTATTATAATCATCCTTTTATAAGTAGTAGTCTTAAAATTAACTCTACAAGATAGATTATTAGAATATAATTTAATGAGTTCGCAATCTTCGGATAGTAATCTTTTGTTGCCAATAGTTACATGGACTCCAAGCGATACTCAGTTAAGCATTATAATATTGTACTTTGTATAAATGATTTTTTCTTATTTGTGAATTATTTTTCTTAAGCTACGCCAAATACATATTCTTCTCCGGTACTTAATACATGCAATACTCTATTTGATATTTTACGGGCTATTCTGATTATGGCTCTGGATTTTTTCATCCTGTTAGTAAGAAGTTCAAACGCTAAGGTCATCGAAGGCTCTGTTCTTACGGCTGTCCATGAACTCTCCACAAGAGTTGTTTTTAGCTGTTTATTGCTCCGCCGGGTGATCTCTGATTTGTTTTCCTTAGTACCGCTTGAATGTTCCTTAGGTATTAGACCTATATATCCCCGGAACCTGTTTACACTGCTAAATCTCTTTATATCCATTACTTCTGTTAATATAACCATTGCGCTTATTACACCTATTCCTGGTATCATTATTAATTGATTTACTCTTCCTGAATATTTATCTGTTTGAGACAGTTCCCTTATTTTTTTCGTTATTTCTAAAATGTGGCCCCTGGAAAAGTCAACAACCCGTAATAATGACTCAAAGGCTTGCTGGCCGCTTTGCTTCGATAATCTTATAGCCCATAGGTAATCCATATAGCGTTTTGACCAATGCTTACCAGCCTGTTCATCGGTAATTGCAATGCCATAGAAGCTCAAAAATGCTTTTATCCGGTTCTTCGTCGCTGCCTGCTGTCTTATCAGCATAGCTCTTGTGCGCAGCAACGACCTGTCTTCAAGATCTTCAACTTTTGGTATGTAGATCCCGTTTAATAAGCCAGAACGTAATAATTCGGCTAGTCTTTTTGAATCTGTCTTATCCGTTTTCTTATTCTGTTGTTTGTTTGTTGTTGGTATATCGGCCGCATTAACTACCATACATTCTATCCCTTCGCTATTTAACCTTTCGGCTAACCAAAAGCCGCAATAACCAGCTTCATAGACACACTTATATGTTGCTCCGGGATATTTGTCCCTCAAATAATTAATTAATCTTACAGCATCAGCTTCCTGGCTAAAACGTTTTAGAAATAAATCCTTTGTTAAAATGGTTATATGCCAGGTTGCCAAATGAACATCCATACCAATAAAAAGAACTTGACCTTTAAAACTAATTTTGTTTATTTTAGTACTCATTTGTAAGCCTCCTTTTGTTATCGTTTGATTAATTTGTATTAACAAATTTACGAAACATTTGCGAGGCTTGCTTATTTAACATACTATCTTCGGA
>JAIOIK010000158.1 GCA_019912545.1 Ignavibacteria bacterium
TCCGTAGCATCCACTTTTGCTTCTTCATATTTTGCTTTAATCTGCGAAAGCTGCTTGCGCTCATGCTCCAGATTATCTCTGATAGAAACGTAATCGCCCCCATATTCTGCTAAAATTTTCAGCCTGGCTTCCAGGGCTTTGATGCCGGCTTTATTGTCGCGGGCCAGCTCAATAGCAAGTTGTTGGTTCATCATCTCGGCCTGACTTTCGTAGTCGTGAATACCTAATCTGCGTAGCTTATTCAGCGAATCTTCCATCTGACCAACTTCTGAACGCAGCTTAAAGTATTCTGATTCAACGATTTGAAACGCCTTGCGCGAAACCTCCTTGCGCATATTATTCATGGTAGAATCAAAAAGCTCGGCAATGTCATTGGCAATATTTGCTGCCACAACAGGACTTTTGTCTAACACAGAAATTTTTACGGCAGTATATTCTGTCCGCCTGAATTTTATACGATCTTCAAAAGTTTCGTACAGCTTGGTGATGCGGTATTTCTCATTGGGTTTGATATCGTAATGCGACATCAGCTCGTATTTCTCAATGATTTTATCCTTGATTTTATTGGAGTTGAGCACTTGTAACATCTGCTCGGTCTGTTCGTCTTCGCCAAATTCTAACAGGTCTTTTTTTGCCTGAAAATTAGTGCTTAGAAGCGCTTTCGAGATAGAATTGGTAGAAGTTGGATACAAAATTGTTACTGACTTGTAGAGTGGCGTCATGAAATAAGGAGACGTGAACACATAACTCAGTATGGCCGTAACAGCCAAAACTAAAAGAATAGGATTTCTGTAATTAATCACCAACTTCAACAAGCTGAACGAGTTAATATCGCCTTTTACCGGTTCTTGCATGGATTTCCTGATATTTTTAAAAGCTCGTCAAATGTACATGATTTTTTTTAATCAGAAAGCCTTAAAAGTTGTTCTCTGAAAATTCAATTTAGGTTTAAGCCGGATGTTGAAGAAAGAAATCATCAAGTCATTATATAAGGTGAGTAAACGAGCTGTATAAGGCGTTTAAATATATCCGATCAAAGATTTGAAGGAGTTGCTTTTGAGTGATTTTTATGCTCGTCTTTGTTTTGGCTGTTATTCAAAAGTTCTCAAGTTGTGTTCCAAATTTCATCGTTCGAAGCATGAAGATGTGGAAACCTTGCTGTTGAAATGATAATATTTTCCGTTTTCATACTCAACGTTTTGATTTCCTGCAGAAGTTCAAAAGTCAACGATCACGTAATATTTCTTTTTGAACCTCCGAAATTGTAAGGGTGATAGTAAATATGGAAACCTTGATGTAGAATAGGTGATGATGTTGTTTTCTTAAATGACGTTCTTTGCCCTATAGAGGATATTTACGAATGGAACATAATTAAATCAGCCTTTTAAGCCAAAAACTATAGCTAAGATACTGTTTATTACGAAGGACAATTATTTCAACCATTTGCGATGATTTAGCGTGAAAAATTGCCTCAATATCTTCAAGGTTAAGCTGTGCAGCGCCTTTGCCATTAATAGCCACAACGATATCACCTTGCATGATTCCAGCTTCGGCAGCCGGTGAGCCTTCCAGCACATGAACAACACTAAAAGTTTTGAATTGCAGCCCTTCAGCAATCAGATTG
>JAIOIK010000159.1 GCA_019912545.1 Ignavibacteria bacterium
AATGGTCAATGATGGTAAGTACTTCTGCCCTATGCATCCTGCTCAGCAAACAGATGACCCTGCCGTTAAATGCCCGATCTGTAAGATGAAGCTAAACTCAAAGACCGACTATAACAAAAAAATGAGCGAGGAGCACGAGGCTCTTGAAAAAAAATATGCGGGTAAAAAAAATCTGATACATTTTGAGGTAAAATTATCAGTAATTAAGTCTGACGAATGTGAAAGATTGATAGAAGCTGCGCTCAGCAGTGATAAAGGCGTTGTTGAATATCACATTGAAATTGTCAACAGGATAATCCACATGTACATTGATAAAGCCAAAACATCAAAATCAAATGTCGAAAAAGTCATTTCTGATGCCGGTTTTGATGCAAATGAAACAAAAGCAAATCCGGACGCAATTACGAAGCTCCCGGCTGAATGTAAATAATCTCATTCTAAACATTATATAAATTAACATAAATAAGAAATGAAAACGAAATTAATCTTCAAATATCTGAACTATGTGGTTCTCATGCTGCTATTTATTTCATTCGGTTTGAAAGCCGAAGGAATTTATGATAACAAAACGGAAGTAATCTCACTTCCTACCGTTCAATGCGGCATGTGCAAAAAAAATATAGAAAAGGCAGTTAAAAAGATAGATGGTGTAACGAAGATCATTGTCGATATCAGTGATAAGAAAGCTTCAGTAACTTTTGATGACACTAAGACTTCTTTAACTGCAATTGAAAACGCGATTAGTAATGCAGGTTATCAGGCTAACAATAAATTAGCTGATGAAAAAGCCTACGATAAACTTGATGATTGCTGTAAGATTCCGTGAAAACAGTAAAAATGAACCAAACATTGATTTAAACTTAAGAAAAATAATTATCATGAAAAACAAAAAAGCTTATTTGCTCATCATTATGTCGACAATAGTTACATTACTCGGCATATACTCTTTCACTACAGCATATTCATATGAAATGAGTACATCATCCGCAAGTTCATCATCATCAATATTGGATTCAACCGATACAAAAACATACACATGCCCTATGCATCCCGAAGTTATTTCCGATAAGCCGGGTGAGTGCCCCAAATGCGGAATGGATTTAGTACTAAAGGAAAATGATAAGAAGAAAGATGAGAAGAATGACGAAAGTATGGATCATAAAAAATGCAACGGTTGTATGCACAAACACTGAAAATTGAAAATAAGCGATTAAACATTTTTTTAGTTCACAATTTATGAATGAATTAAAACTTTATTCTGTAATTACCTGTCCATATTGTTTAATTTCAAAAGAAGAGCTTATGGATGAAAACTCCTGCCTGCATTTTTATGAATGCGGGAACTGTCATACTTTGCTAAAGCCTAAAGAAGGGGATTGTTGTGTCTTTTGTTCTTATGGCAGTGTAAAATGTCCTCCGATTCAAAAAGAAAATTCATGTAAGCCATGATTGAAAAAATAATAGAATTTTCTGCGCGTAACCGATTCATAATACTGGTATTCTACGTGGTTGTTGCCGGATTTGGTATCTGGTCTGTTTACAATACTCCAGTGGATGCTATACCTGACCTTTCTGAAAACCAGGTCATCGTATTTACTGAATGGATGGGAAGAAGTCCGCAGATCATAGAAGACCAGATTACATATCCTTTAACTCAAAGCCTGCAAGGCATACCTAAAGTGAAAGCGGTTAGATCGCAATCTATGTTTGGCATGAGCTTTATTTATGTGATCTTTGAAGATAATGCAGAGGTATACTGGTCAAGAAGCCGTGTACTCGAAAAACTAAACCAGGTTAAAGATATGCTTCCGCAGGGCGCAACTCCAGTTATGGGTCCAGACGGAACAGGCGTTGGGCATGTGTTTTGGTATCACTTAAAAAGTGAGAAATATGATCTGGGCGAGCTTCGTGCCCTGCAGGATTACTACTTGAAATATCAGCTTACTTCTGTTGAAGGAGTTGCTGAAGTAGCCTCCATAGGTGGATTTGTAAAGCAATACCAGGTTGATGTTGATCCAAATAAGCTTTCGTCATACGGAATAGGTATTACCGATATTGTAAACTCGATCAGGAACAGCAATAAAGATGTTGGCGGGAAGAATATTGAATCAAGCGATAAGGAGTT
>JAIOIK010000160.1 GCA_019912545.1 Ignavibacteria bacterium
AATAAGTATTTGTATCCGGATTGCCGTTTCCCGTCCAGGTATTAGCAGTAGTTCCAAAACTGCCTTTCAAGTCCGGCAGTGGCATTGAGTACCCGCCGTAAAATTGCACTATTGCGGTTGGTTGTGAGTATGTTACGCAGCTTATTGCCAAAATTGCACTTAATATTATTAATTTATATTTCATTAAACTTTTATTGTTGTTTTCGGTTCCAATTGATACAAATATTTACAATTTTAACACTATTATACTTAAAATAATACGTAAAAAAATATCAGAATATAAAGATCTTACCATAAAAAAAAGGCTCAAATCAAAGATTCAAGCCTTGTGCATTTGCTACAAATACTTTTCCTATTTTACTGCGGCTCCGAGGTCAAAAGATATTCCTGCATACATTTGGAAGTAATTCAAAGACTTTCCTTTAACAGACGAATTTGTTTCGTCATTCAAAGGCAGTTCATTGAAAGAACCGTTTCCCGGGTCTTCAATTTCAGACACCTGGGTTCCGGTTGTTGTTGAAATTTCAGATTTTTTGCCAATAAGGTTTGTCAAAGCATATTTTACTCCAATAATAATACCGATCTTTGGGCTCATAGATATCACCAATCCTCCGCCTGCAATTACTCCAAATCTAGCCTCACTCTTGCGCTGAATAGTTTGATTTGACTCTCCGGAAGCTACAATTTTGCCGCTATAGAAATTTGCAGCAAGCTCCAACCCCGCAAAAGGATTGAATTTCTTCTTCGGAAAGAAATTGTACTCCAGTCCAGCAGAAATTGTGAAAATTGTTACAGTGTTTTTATAAGTTAATATTCCTGCCGGCCTTGAGTATTCCTTTGACCCTTTGAGTGAATTAATATTTAATCCTCCGGTTAATCGCGCCTTCCCAAGCGTATCGATAACATATTTGCCCGAAGCCCCGATATTAAACCCGCTTTTGGTCAGAAGAGTATTTGATTTACTGAAATTCAAGAGTCCGGTATTAGAAGTATCCGGGAAGTCACCCTGCATGTCTGCAACAGGTATTGTATAGCCTCCGTAAACGTTCAGGCTGAACTTTGTTTGTGAACCGGTGTTAATTATGAGTACAAATACGAGGGCTATAAAGAGAAATAATTTATTCATAGTATTAATAACAGCATTATTGATTAATTTCTATAGGCTAAATTTAGCAAATAAAAACCCTTAAAACAATTGGAAATTCAGAAATTATTAATACTAAAATCATTATTCGCAGGGAGAAACTTGAAATGCGCTTTTTACTTTTTAACAGTTTTTTTAGGATGACCGAGGCTGAATGAAAACCCAAGAAAGATCTGAATAAACGAAATATTCCTGGCTTTTACGGTACCGTTTTCTTTATCATTAAGGTTGTATTCACCCGCAGCAGATGATGATATATAATCCTTTCCGATCAGGTTGGCAAGGTGATATTTGAATCCGAACACGGCTCCGATTTTTTTACTGATATCAACATCAACCCCGCCGCCGGCTGAAATGCCAAATCTTGAAGCTGATTTTAGAGTTGATGTTGTTGTGCCAAGATCTCCATGCTCTGTAACTGTCGCTGCTGTGACGATCTCCTCTGTTTTGCCGCTGAAGAAATTGCCCGTCAGCTCAAGCCCTAAATACGGGCGGGTCTTTTCTTTGGGCGTAAAACTGTATTCTGCTCCAAGGCTGCCGGATATAATGCTGATGCTGCTGTGGACTTCAACATTATTGGTATGCACATAACTTTCGTTTACACTGAATTTGTTAAAAGCGCCGCCAAGAGTTATCCTGATCCTGCCTTTTTTATCAACAGCATATTTGCCGGTTAATCCAAGATTAAATCCGGTCTTCATGAAATACGAATTGCCGCCCTCGCGCGCAGTTGAATCTGTAATATCACCCTTTAATTGAGGAAGCGGGAGACTATACCCGCCTGTAACGTTTATGGTGAGCTTAGGCTGAGAATAACCTGTGTATGTCATTAACAGTATCATAACAGCAGGCACAAATTTGATCATTTTCATATATTCATATTATTAATTTCTACTCTTCAAGCCTGTAACCCGCAGACTTGATTGCTTCTTTAATGCTGTTTGGGTTAGTTTTGGTACTCTCGTATTTAACAGTTACCTTTTTATTAACATGATCGGCCTTAACTGATTTTACTCCATCTAGTTTTTTGATCTCTGTTTCAATGGTTTCTTCACAGCCTGTGCAATGCATGCCGTAGGAGTTAATGACAACCGTTTTGATCTTAAGAGGCATACCGGCATTTGAATATATTCCTGCAGTGATAAAAAAAGATAGAATGATAATTGTTGTTTTTAACATAGTACAAATGTCGTTAGATTTTTATCAACAAAAAAGGGAGTCTTTGCAGACCCCCTTTAGAAAAGTGAAACTGTGTTACAATTTATTTCTTAACTGTTTTCTTAGGTTCGTTGAAGAAGAAAGAAACACCGGCATAGACCTGTATGTAAGAAAGATTCAATGACTTCTTACCAGTTGTTTCTTTATCGTTCAAAGTATATTCATTTGCCACTGTAGAATTAGTGGAATCTTTGCCAATCAAATTAGCAAGATTGTATTTCACTCCCAAAACAGCGCCAACGCTTTTGCTTAATTTGAAATCAACACCGCCACCAAACTGAATGCCAAATCTAGAAGCAGATTTCATTGTTGCCTCTGTTCCAGTACCTGAGGTTGGAGTTGTTGTATATTTTCCACTAAAGAAATTACCTGTAAACTCCAAACCCAAGAACGGCTGAGTTTTACCTTTAGGCATGAAGTTATATTCAACACCTAAAGCAACAGCCAGTATATTAACTTTAGTTACAAACTTGCCGCCTGTTACTGAAATATCTCCTGAACTGAAAGCGTTATATGAACCGCCTAAAGTAATACCAACATTTCTTTTCTTGCCGAGATAGTATTTTACATCTGCGCCAATATTGAATCCGCTTTTCTGAAGCGCGGAGTTTGTGTCAGTTGGGTATGTACCCTTAAGATCAGGTAACGGTAAATCATAACCGCCTGTTACGTGAACTTTGATTTGCGGCTGTGAAAAAGTAGAGTTGTTGTTTAAACTAAAACAAGCTGCTAATATTATTAATAACGCAACTAATTTTTTCAATTTTTTATTCTCCTTTAAGAATTTATGATTAAAAGTGATGCTTTTTAAATTACTGATTTAAAGTAAATAAACTACTGTTAATTAATATTGGCTTGGCAGGCCACCAAAATTATGCCTTTGGTCAACTCCTTTTAAATTTTAAAAGAACTGATAACGCTAATATAAACAAGTTTCCAATAAGTTTGTTCCCAAAAATTTATCAATAAGCTGTAAATTGTTGTTAATCACTGTATTTTCATATATTTAATTCGCATAGAATTTATCAATACAGTTACTACATCACTCATTGCCATAAGCATTGAGGCCATAACAGGCGATACCGATATGCCGATTGGCACTAATATCCCGGCAGCAACGGGAATTGCCGCAGCATTGTAAAAGAATGCCCAGAATATGTTTTGTTTGATTATCCTTATGGTTTTGTTCGAGATTTTGAATAGTGCAAGAATATTCTCAAGATCACCTTTTACCAATATTACATCTGCAGATTGTATAGCTATATCCTGGCCGGTTCCTATTGCTATTCCAAGGTCAGATTTAGAGAGAGCTGGGGCATCGTTAATTCCATCTCCGACCATTGCAGGCTTCCTGCCGGATCTTTGAAGCTCAGAGATTATATCTAGTTTTTGATCAGGCAATACTTCTGCTCGATAGTCATCAATTCCTAACTCTGCTGCTATTTTTTCAGTAGTTTCCGAATTATCGCCTGAGATAAGAGATAACCTGTAACCGCTTGATCTTAACTTGCCCAGTATCTCTTTTGCGTTGTCCTTAATCTTGTCTGCAAGTTTGATCTCACCGATAAGAGCATCATTTTCAAAAAGGTAAATATTCTTAAAACCCTTTTCACTTCCGCTCGTATTCAGATTATCTTTATTTATCAGGTTTACGCCGCCGACCTTGTAACTCTTTCCATTCATTGAGGCTTCAACTCCGATGCCTGAGGTATTCTTAAACTCATTAACCTCATACATTTTATCTGATCCAACCGAGTCTGAGCGGTATTTCTCAACGATTGCCTTTGCAATAGGGTGCTCAGAGAAATTTTCGATAGATGCAGTTAACTTTAGCAATTCCTCTTTGCTGAAATTACTGTTGTCGGAAAAGATCTCCTTTACTTCGAACTTAGCATATGTTAATGTACCTGTTTTATCAAATACAATTGTATCTATTTTACTTACGTTTTCTATTGCCTCTGCGTTATTGAACAGGATCTTGTTCTCTGCAGCTTTTCCAACCCCTAAAACAATGGCTATAGGAGTAGCAAGCCCAAGTGCGCATGGACAGGCAATGATTAGAACTGCGACTGCTTTCAATAATGAATAGCTTAATGTTTGCCCTGCGTAAAAATTCCAAATTAGGAAAGTAACGATTGCGATCAAAATAACAATGGGAACAAATACGGCTGAAACTTTATCGGCAATTCTTTGTATGCGAGGCTTTGAGCCCTGTGCATCTTTTACCATGTTAATGATCTTCGTCAGGAATGAGTCATTAACCGTTCTTTCGACCCGTATCTTTAAGTAACCATTAACGTTTATCGTTCCTCCAATTGCCTGCGTGCCCGGTACTTTATCTGATGGCATTGATTCGCCTGTCATCATTGCTTCATCAACGCTCGAGGATCCCTCAATAACAACTCCATCAACAGGGATATGCTCACCGGGTTTAACAAGAATAATATCGCCAACCCGAACTTTTTTTACAGGAAGTTCGAACTCCATCCCGTTTCTGATAACAAGCGCGTTCTTTACCTGCAGGTCCATCAATGAGCGGATCGCGTAATGAGTTTTATTCTTTAAATTGAACTCAAGATAATTTCCAAGCAGAATAAATGATATGATCATGGCGGCACTCTCGAAATAAACCGTATGTTCATGCTCTCCTGAGATTTCCGGATATATCATTACAACAATACTGTAGAAGAAGGCCGATAGCGTTCCGATAGCAATAAGTGAATCCATGCCTGCTGAAAGTGCCCTAATATCTGCAAGGAATCCCTTGATAAACTTCATTCCGCACCAGAACACAACAATTGCAGATAGAGGGAAAGAAATCCAGTTAGCTGTTGTTTGAGAGAGACCGCTTAAGATCCCGATATGCTCTTTCATGCCTAGAATCACAATTACAACAGAAAGGGCAATGCTTGTAATGATCTTTAATCTGAAAATCGATTTTGCTTTTTGCTTTTCATCCTCAGCCAGCTTTTCTTCATCAGTTCCTTCTATATCAATATCAGGCTCCACTGCTTTGTATCCAAGCTTATCAATTTCTTTCTTTATAGAATCAATATCCAGTGTACCTCCGGTAATTTCAAAAGTCGCAATTTCATTTGCTAAGTCAACCCTGGCGTTTGATACGCCGCCAAGCTTGTTGAGCCTTCTCTCAATTTTCATCGCGCAGGAAGGGCAGTCCATTCCTTCAATATTTAACTCAACAGGAATTGTTTTCTCTATTATCTCACTCAAATGTTAATATCTCAATTTCTATGCACAACCATTGATGATGCCTGTTTGTTCGGAAGCAGTATCATTTCTGCAATGACTACATTTTCAGGCCTTGTTGCTGAGTAAATTATCGAATCTGCAACATCTTCAGGTGTTAGCGGCTTTATTCCTGTATAAACAGCTTTTGCTTTATTAACATTTCCTCTGAACCTTACTTTACTGAATTCGGTCTCCGCCATTCCGGGATCAATCGTAGTAACCCTGATATTTGTATCAACCAGGTCCATTCTCAACCCTTTTGTGATCGCGTCAACTGCATGTTTTGTAGCACAGTAAACGTTTCCTTTAGGATACACTTCATGCCCGGCAATTGAACCGATATTTATTATATGCCCTGAATTCCGCTTTACCATTAAAGGAATAACAGCCCGTGATACATAAAGAAGCCCTTTGATATTGGTATTGATCATTTCATCCCAATCCTTAATGCTGCCTTCATGAAGTTTATCAAGCCCCCGGCTTAAACCTGCATTGTTCAGTAAAATATCTATGCTTTTCCATTTCAAGGGGAGTTTATTGATAAAACTACTTACCTTAGACTTTGTAGTAACATCAAGTTTAACAACAAGAGCCTCAGTTTTATAGTTTTTTTTGAGTTCTTTAGCCAGTGTATTCAGCCTCTCAATTCTTCTGGCGGCAAGTATGAGTTTTGCGCCTTTTTTTGCGAATGCACGTGCTGAAGATAATCCTATACCGCTTGAGGCACCAGTTATGAATACAATTTTGTTTTTCAGATTCGTCATAATATTAAAATAGTTAAATAAGCATCAAATAAATATTTAAGTATTTGGGTATAATCTCGGAAAATAATATTCAAGTACATAAACAGGGAATCCGGCTTTTAGAGGACCTTTTGGCGTATCACTTTTTAATAAACCTAAATCAAGTAATTTTCTTAACTCACGCCTTGCAGTTCTCTCCGGAAGACCTGTTAACGCAAGTACTTCTCCTCTTTTTAAAATTCCGCTAATAAAGGTTTCTTTTAAGATCAGAAATGATTCCGGCTTAAGATCTATGTTGCTTTCCACGTATTTTTTTATTCTTTTTAAAATATTATCAAACTCAAACAGAGAAGCCATAAATTCAATCTGGTCTATTGTTAAATTCAGGAAATAATCACAAAATTCCGAAAGTCTTTTGTCCGAAAGATTTCCTCTGCCATCAAAATCATTTAACCTGGTTTCATCGGCATTGGAAAGCATGCTGTAATATGAGCTCAAATTTCTGGCAAACCCCCTTGATATTGACCATAGGTTTTTGCTGTTTATGCCGGCTTTTATCAGATATGCATGTGTGAATAACCGTGATGTTCTTCCGTTGCCATCGGGGAATGGATGAACCCAGCTTAATCTGTGATGTGAAGCACCGGCGGCGATCAGCTTGTTTATACCTGAATATTCATCAAGTTTATAGGAACTGCAAAATTTTTCAAGAAATTCCGATATCATTTCAAATGAGGGTGGTATATGACTTCCAACTTTGACATCAAATTTCCGAAGCTCTCCGGGGATCAGCTCTATCATATTGCCGCCGGGATCTTTTATCCTCCTGAACTCTTTTGGTATTCTTTCATAAAACTCTCTGTGAATACTGCAAATGAAATCTACAGTACAAATATCAAAGTTTTTATCTGAGAATAGCAGTCCTTCTATAAGTCTCTGTACTTCTATATGAGCTTTATGTTCGTACTCTTTGCTTCTTAAGAAAGGATCTTTTGAGAGCTTATTTAACATTACTCTCTCAATATCAGCCGGAGTTGTTTTGTTGCCTTCTATTAAATTAGAATAATAACTATTCATATTAACTACAAGTGATGAAATCTCTGATAACGTAACACTGCTTAGATTATTACCAAGTCCTCCTGAAAGACTTACCACTTTCAAACACTTTTCTTCAAGTTCTTTTTGACCTGTAAGCGGGAATGTTGGCTCTATTTCTTCAATGAAGTTTTTCAATTCTTTTTGATAATTTTCTGTATAAAGATACTAATAAAATAAACAATATAACAGCCAAAATGGCCGATTATATGGCCGATATTAAAGTTCTTTTATGCTAAATTTTCAGATTTATTAGCCTTTTGTAGTTTTTGGTGGCCGATTATTTGGCCGATACTATGAATTTTCAATTAGCTGATTTCTTATAAAAAATATAATTATATTACCAAACTGCTGTTTTCAATCCTATGATTTTAATCATCTATTTTTATGAGCAGTATCATTACCTAGAGAATCACCGTTGGCTATATTTGCAGTAATTGAATCTTAATTCGGGAGGTTTTTTTTGGAGCAAATGGTTATATCGGAGCTTACCAGGCAGAAGGATGAACTGCGTGAAAAGATCAGCAGAAGCGGCAAGCTAAGTTCCGTTGAAATTGAAGGAGTTCTCTCAGATGTTGATGCTTGTCTGGGCTCGATAATTCAGTTAATGAAGGATGGGAAAAGCGCTCATGATAAGTTCTTTTCTGATATCATTTTGTACTCAATTGATGCAATAATCGGGCTTGACCCTGAGTTTAAGATCTTCCTGTGGAATAAGGGAGCCGAGGACTTGTTTGGATACAAAAAAAACGAAGTTATGGGCAAAGATTTTGAGTTCCTGATACCGGATTATCTTTTAAAAAAAGGTGAAAGAAAATTCCTTATTGAAGAAGTCCAGAGAAACGGCTTTTTGGCAAATTATGAAAGCGAACGCCTTACTAAATCAGGTAAGATGCTGAGCGTGAGTATTTCAAGATTTGCGATATTCAGCGATAAAGAAAGCATCGGAAGCGTTGGTATATTAAGGGATATAACCAATGTAAAAGCCCTGCAAAAAGAGCTTCGGGAAAAGGAAAACCTGGCACTTATTGGAGAGGTTGTTTCAAGTATCGCTCACAGCCTTTCAAATCCGCTTAATATCATATCAGGTAATGCAGATTATTTACTCTTAAACAGGAAAGAAAATTCTCCGGATTATGATGAGCTGAGAACGATAGTAGATGAGGCAACAAGGATCACAAAATCCCTGCGGGGATTGCTTAATTTTTCACGTCCTATAACTGTAGAGAAAACCCGGAATAATATCAACAGAATTATTGAAGATATTGTAACAAACTCAAAATTTTCGATTGGGAAAAAAGACATAATAATAAGAAAAGAGCTTGACAAAGGCCTTCCCGATTTAATGCTTGATAAGGCTCAAATAGAAGATGCATTAAGTAACCTTGTTATTAATGCTATCCAGGCTTTTGCCTCGAAGGGTGAAATTACTGTAAGGACGCAGTCCTATGATTCAAAAGTCATGATAGATATAACCGATAACGGGCCGGGTATTCCAAAAGAGATCCTTGAGAAGATCTTTCAGCCGTTCTTTACATCAAAAGGGTACGGTAAAGGCACCGGGCTTGGGCTCTCCATTGTTAAGAGAATAATAAAAGAACATAACGGTGAAATTAAGGTTAAATCACAGGTTGGCAAAGGAACGACATTCATTATTCTATTGCCCATGCATTAGTTAAAAAGTAGTTTTTCTGAGTTTAGTCCCCAAATAAATTAAGAGGCTGTCTCAAAACCAGTGGGACAGACATTCCTGTCTGTCGAAAACAACATTTATGATTAATAATCACAGACAAGAATGTCTGTGCCACTGAAAAATAGAACTTTTGAGACAGCCTCTTTGTTTTATTTAAATGGCAAGGATTTTTCAAATAGTCCTATAATAAAAAACCCCCGCTTTCGCGGGGGTTACACCTGTTCAGAAATTTCTTCAATTAACTAACCATTAACTAACCATCATTCGATCAGATGATTGTAAAAGACTCTATTTCAGCATTATCATTTTCTTAACATCTGTGAAGCTGCCGGCAGTTATTCTATAGAAATAAACACCTGAGCTTACAAGTTTACCGTTAGTATTTGTTCCGTTCCAGTCAACTTCATATTTTCCGGGATTCATCTTATCATTAACAAGTACGTTCACTTCACGTCCCATTATATCATAAACAATTATCTTCACATCTGCATCTTTTGGAAGCGAGAATTTGAATTTGGTAACCGGGTTGAACGGGTTCGGATAGTTTTGAGTTAATTCAAATCTCATTGGAACTTCGTAAGAAATAGTTGAGATTCCAAGAACTGCATTTCTTGAAGCAACCAAAGCGTCAATAACGTACTTGGCATTGTGCATTCCATACTCAGAGCCATCTCTTATTGAGAGGTAGTTTATGTAAGCTTTCCTTAAAGTAACGTTATTGGAATCTGCTGCTATCAATTGCCAAGCTACTGAATCAACGCCAATTGGCGGCAATGCCATAGCCAGCCTTGTCAAGCTTCCTCTAACTTCAAGTCTCCAAGCTTCAATTGTACCATCGCCGTCATAATCCGCATCAGCTATAAACTGGTCAAACCTGGTTTTTCCAAAATGGCAGCTTTGGCAAGCTTTTAAGTGATCGTAATCTGTAGCTTCATTGTGCAGGTATAGTGCATGACCGCCAACTTTATCTCTGTTAGCAGCGGCAGTATCTGTTGGTGGCATGTGACATGTTACGCAGGCGTTGCTTAAGAATGCCCAATGCTGTGTTTGCCTGTACGGTGCGCCGCCAAACGTAGCAAGGTTTTGGCCTAAGTAAAGATCGGCCTGGCTGTTATGATGCGGACCCCAATGTTGACTTGTTACCCTTGTTAATACGTAAGTATCAGTATTTCTCCTGGATTTGTGACAATCCATACAAACTGCACCGTTACCCACATTTGAATAATGATAACCATTTGCCAGAGTATCACTGCCTAAAGGCCTTGTTCTTAACTGGTATGGATTTGAGCTTCCATGCGGGTCATGGCAAACGGCACAGGCAACGTTTTCAAGTGAAGCTATGGTTTTGCCATTTGTAGATGTTGCTTTGCTCTTTGTGAAATTTACATATCCCTGTCCATCATGGCATCTTATGCAGTTACCAAGATCATTTGGAGTTGCATAATTATTTTGTGCAAATGAACTGCTCCATAGCACATGTGAATGCCTTGCATTCTTCCATTGTGTGAATTCAGGACCAAAATTCTGTCCATCATGGCATTTGCCGCAATTACCTTCATTAACACTCTTCATTATTTTATTTGTATCGCCGCCGCCGAACACATGTTCACTTCCGGGGCCGTGGCAGCCTTCACATCCAACATTTGCAAATGCAACTAGTGTCGGGAATCTGTTTTTCAATGAATCCCAATTTGCAACTTTTGGAGGGGAGTAACTTGTCCAGTTCCATCCAAGTGTTCTTGCTTTATCATCAAAGCCGTCATTATTCGCAGTTATAAACTGGTCATAACCCAAAGTGTGGACTCTGAACTGGTCTATGCCGTATGATGTTGGACCAGCAGTAATGCTTGATTTGAATTTAGTTGCATGTTTAGTAGTTTTCCACTTATCAAAGATATCCGTAAACATAGGAGTTGAGCCATGGCAGCTCATACAATTGGGAAATGAAGCTGCAACATTGTCAAATTTTCCGGTTCCAACATATTTGGCAACATATAAAGTTACAGTAGTATCTTTAGTTCCAGTTGTTGTTGTTGCCGATACCTGAACCTGGTACGTCCCGGATGAATCAGCTTTAAATTTCTGCCATGTTGGCAATCCGGTTATCCCGGAAAGTGTAGCGCCGGATCCCGCAGGCTTAACGGGCATCGTCCAGTTAGTTGCTGTGACCGAACCGGTATCTCCGAAATTCCAAGCCCTTAGATATACATAAGTTCCTTTAGCAATTGTTCTTAAACCGCTTGCCACAGTTGAATCTGCAGTAAATGCCGAATTAGTTGCAAGCATGTTCGGAGTTATGTATTCTGTTACAATCTTTATTCTTGGCGCACCAAAAACTACACCGGCACATAAGACCACTAAAAGTAAGAAAGTCGCTGTCCGTTTCATTGTGTTTCCTCCTAAATTATTGGTGTTTAACATTTTTTATTTCGAATTTTCTACTTATTTATATCTCAATTAGTGTGCCAAATTAAGTAGTCATTTTTAAGCATAATTTGGTCAATAAATTCTCAGAGTGGAATTAATACACACTGATTCTTAGACGATTGCAGAAAATAGGGGTATTTATGATTTCCCTCAATAAAAAACATGATATTTGTCATAAGAAAGGGTGACGTGCGTATTTATATTTGTATGGAATCATGTAAAAAAAATTGAGATTTTGCTCAAATAATGAATATCAACGACATAAAGATCTTAATAGTTGATGATGAAGAGAATTCAACTATCCTGCTTAGGAAAGTACTGGAGAAAAGGGGATTTGAACCCGTTACTGAAAATGACAGTTCAAATGCTCTTAAGCTCATTCAAAACCAGGAAGAACAATTTGATATAATTGTGTCCGATCTTCAAATGCCGGAAGTAAGCGGTATCGATTTACTAAAAGCAAAACCTGAGGAAACTCTTTTTATCATGATAACGGGTTATGGTTCAATTGACTCTGCGGTTGAATCTATGAAGTTAGGAGCTTTTGATTACCTTGGCAAACCTTTTAACCTTGATGAGTTTATTATAAAAGTTGATAAAGCTGTTGAGCATATCAGGCTGAACAAACAGGTGAAAAACCTTAAGTCACAAGTAGAAGAGACTTCATCGTTCAGCAGTATTATTGGCAAGAGCAGGAAAATGAATAATGTATTTGATATGATCAGGAATGTTTCTGTATCAGATGCAAATGTACTGATCGAAGGAGCAAGCGGTACCGGCAAGGAGCTTGTTGCAAGAGCGCTGCATAACAACAGCACAAGGAAGGACGGACCTTTCATTGCAATTAACTGCAGTGCGATCCCGGATAATCTTTTGGAAAGCGAACTCTTCGGCCACACAAAGGGAGCTTATACAGGCGCAATTGATTCGCAAAAGGGAGTGTTTGAGCTTGCACACGGCGGAACTCTGCTGCTGGATGAAATAGCCGAAATGCCCTTGCAGCTTCAATCTAAGCTGCTTAGAGTGCTTGAAACATGGGAGATAAAACCGCTTGGCAGTGATAAAGTGAAAAAAATTGACGTGAGACTTGTTTCGGCAACAAATCAGAATTTAAAAGAATTCATTGAAGAAAAGAAATTCCGTGAAGACCTTTTTTACAGGATTGCTACAGTTACGATCAGCCTGCCCTCACTAAATGAAAGAAAGGAAGATGTTCCTTTGCTTGCAAATCACTTCCTGAAAAGACAATCGGTAAAACTTGGCAGGAATTTCTCGATCAAACCTGAAGCAGTTGAACTTTTGATGGGCCATAACTGGAAGGGAAATGTGAGAGAACTTGAAAGTGTGATCGAAAGAGCTGTCATATCCACAGAATCTGATATTCTTGCAAGGAATAATTTCAAATTCATTTCTTCCGGCGCAGATGACTCAATGCCGGGTACTTCAGGGAATATGGATCTTAAGAATATTGAAAAAATTTACATAAAGAAAGTACTTGAAGAAAACGGATGGAACAAGCTTCAGGCAGCAAAAATTCTGGGGATTGACAGGAAAACCCTTTACAAGAAGATCAAGGAGTATGATCTTGAATAGAAAAATGGCTGCAAATTTATTTGGTGAAATAGTGATTATTTGTTTAATGTCCAGTAAAGAACACTTACAATTTTAGTTTTAAACAGATACTTAGAGCAATAACAAACTAAATGCATTTTTTTGTCCCTGCTGATTCCCCTGTAAATATCTCTTTTTTGTAGAACTTTTCCACAGTAATTAGGAATATTGCCTATTGAGGCCATTTTTTGAGCGAAATTGTGGCATGCAAATTGTATTAACTTAAAGTAGTGATAATATAGTACAATGAAC
>JAIOIK010000161.1 GCA_019912545.1 Ignavibacteria bacterium
GAAATATAATTCCAAAGGTAAAATGATTGAAGAAGATATTTTAATTGTTCATTCTTTAGAAAAAATAGATAAGAAACTGCTTACACAGGCATTAATCCGTACAATTGACAAGTTATTGGCTGATGATAATCAAGTTAAAAAGAATAAATGATAATTACTAACTTCTAAACGGTTTAAAAATACTGATTTTAATAAAGCAAAATTGTAGACAATGCAACTAGTCAACTACACATTCAGTCCTGACTTCTAAGATGCTTAGTTCGGTTTGATATGTAAAGCTCCGATGTTTATTTTTAAATAAAACTTTTTAACCGCAAAGACGCAAAGGCGCAATGAAATTTATGAAATATCCGTATAGAATGAAATGTTGGGTTTTTAGTATAATTCAAAATCAAATTATGAGAAGATGGATTCAAGAGAGTTGTTAACAATTATTAAAACTTTGCGTCTTGGCGCCTTAGCGGTTATTCTAATGCTGTTTTCTGTGAACTGTCAGGCGCAGGATTTGCCCAAAGGTGCAATTCAGATATTCCCCGAGAGCGTTAAATGGATAGACGCACCGTCACCGTTGCCGCCGGGATCGCAGATTGCAATACTTGAAGGTAATCCCAAAGAAGCGGGTATGTTCACAATGCGGGTTAAGCTTCCGCCGGATTACTCGATACCAATTCACTTTCACCCTAAAGAAGAAAGGGTTACGGTATTGGAGGGCGCAGTGTATGTTGGCTTCGGCAGTTTTGTTGACACAACCAAAGCGCAGAAATTCACTGCGGGCTGCTTTTACGTGAATCCGGAAAACAAAGAACATTTTGTTTATACACTTAGTGAAGGCTGTATTTTTCAGGTGACAGGTATGGGGCCATGGGCAATTAATTATATTGAGGATTTCTAAAACGGATACCGGGACAGAATATGCCATTTAAGGCAAAAGTAAATGCAGAAACTATTATAGATGCGCCAATAGAAAGATGCTTTCTGCTTTCATTAAGCGTCGATCTGCATGTACTTTCAGCTAAGGCAACCAAAGAAAAAGCAGTTGCGGGCAAAACAAGCGGGATACTTGAATTAGGCGACAGCGTTACATGGCTTGCAAAGCATTTCGGGATATTCCAGAAGCTGACAAGCATGATTGTTAAATATCAATACCCCGATTACTTTTGGGATGAAATGATGAAAGGGCCGTTCAAGACATTCAGGCATGAACATTATTTTGAGTTCAATAGCGGTAAGACAGTAATGAAAGATGTAATTGATTTCGAGTCACCAGGCTCCGTATTTGGCAAGATGGTAAACAAAGTATTCCTTGAGAAGTACCTTGAGAATTTCCTTGAGAAAAGAAACAAAGCAATAAAAATGTTCGCTGAGACCGACAGGTGGAAAAGCATTCTGCAGGAAGGCGAAAATTAAAACCGGGCATCTAACCGGACATAAATGAGCAATAAAACAATTATAATAGGCGGCGGAATTATCGGGCTCTCTCTCGGCTGGCAGTTAGCAAGAAAAGGTGAGGAAGTTGAAATTTATGAGAGCGGCAGAGCAGGTACAGGAGCTAGTTATGCAGCTGCGGGAATGCTTGCCCCGCAGGCTGAAATGGGATTTGAAGATATTGAGCTATTCTATTTGTGCAGGAAAAGCCTTGAAATGTATTCAAGATTCTCTGAGGAGTTATTTGCTGATAGCGGCATACTCGTAGAAGCTGAAAGAACAGGATGTATCCTTCCTGCATTCGATAGAGATGATAATGAGCGCCTGCGCAGGCTGTATGATTTCCGCGAAAAGATAGGCATGCCTGTTGTATGGCTCAGCGGCACTGAAGCCCGTGAGGTCGAACCATTCCTTTCTCCTCGATGTACCGGAGCAATATGGATAAACGATGACGCGCAGATAAATAACCGCAAGCTTCTGGAGGCTTTAAAGATCGCATTCCAAAAGTGCGGGGGAAAGCTGTTTGAGAATCACAAAGTCGAAGAAATAATATTTGCCGATGGTAAAACCTCAGGAGTAATTGTGAACGATAAGGAAGTTTACTGCACAAATGTTGTAGTCGCAGGCGGTTCGTGGTCAAAGCAAATAGGTGGATTACCGGAAAATCTATTGCCGCAGGTTAGACCCGTAAAAGGGCAGATTATCAATTTAAAATTAAATGATTCTTGCCGCGTTACAAAAGTTGTTCGCGCACCGGATGTTTATCTATTGCCAAAAAGCGATGGGAGACTGATTCTTGGCGCAAGTGTGGAAGAAATGGGCTTTGATGTTGATCCAACTGCGGGCGAAATATTCCGATTGCTGGAAAGAGGCTGGGAAGCAGTGCCATCAATATATGACCTGCCGATTGAGTCAATTGATGTTGGCCTCCGTCCCGGCAGCCGCGACCATATGCCAATCATTGGTGATTCAGACGTTGAAGGATTATTCTTTGCAACGGGGCATTACAGAAATGGGATATTGCTGACTCCAATTACCGCTTATGAACTTAGCGGCTGGATTCAAACAGGCAATAGTTCTGAAGCGTTAAAAGGATTTGGAATATCCAGATTTTATGAGGAGACAGCTTAATGAAGATAAGCGTAAACGGAGTTGTTAAAGAATTTGACGTAAATGCATCAATGGTTGATATTGTTAATGTTGAACTAAACGGCAAAGAACCAAAAGGTATTGCAGTTGCTTTGAATGATACGATTCTACCAAAAAGCAAATGGAGTGAAACCATATTGAAAGAGAACGATAGGATTGAGATAGTTCATGCAGTGCAGGGAGGATGAGTATGGTTTCAGGTTTCAAGATTCAGGTTCCATGTTTCAAGATACATAATAACAGATTGACAAAAATAAATTGACCTGATATACCCTCCCCTTTGGGGAGGGCAGGGTGGGGCATATGAATAA